>JAGCJJ010000088.1 GCA_017648065.1 Kiritimatiellia bacterium
AGAAATACTTTCCTATAAATGATGCATTCGATTCAGATGATGAATAGGATTTGATGTCAGGATTTAGCAGGATTCAGGCGTGATGCTAGCGTGGTGGCTAAAAGTGCGAAAAAAAAGAACCACGAAACACACGAAAAAAGTAAATATTCACTATTGTTTCCTATTCCTATACCTATCACTTTCGTGCATTTCGTGCATTTCGTGGTTCCCAATATCCATTATACGAGCATTTATATTTGAATGATTTAACCACGAAACACACGAAACACACGAAAAATGAAAATATTCACTATTGTTTATAGTCTTAATTTCTTTCGTGCATTTCGTGCATTTCGTGGTTCCCAATATCCATCACGCTTTTATTCGGTTTAATTGTTTGTTTACTTTTAATGCGGATATTTGATAAGATTGTTCACGGATGGCGATAATTGAAATTTTCTTGATTTGCGTCTTGAACTACGAAATGATTTAATGTAGTAGTGGAATCTTAAATGAATATAATTTTATTAGAAAAATCTGAGCTTTCATCAGAAAATATTGCAGTACTCGATGGCAGACGCTTCGAGCATATAAAAAATGTGCTTCGAGCTGTGCCTGATGATTTGCTTCGCGTTGGAATTGTCGGTGAGAAGCGTTACCAAGCCAGATTATTAGATATGGGTGAATCCTCTTGCACAATTAAGATAGAAGACGAACTTCCTTCTTTTTCTGAGCCTAGGCTTGATTTGATTTTGGCATTGCCTCGTCCTAAATGTATGAAACGACTTTGGGCCCAGCTTTCTGCTATTGGCTTTAAGCGTATTTTTATTGTTAATGCTGAAAAGGTTGAAAAGGTCTATTGGGGTAGCACTACCTTGGCAGAGGATGTCTATAAACCATTATTGCTTGAAGGACTTGAGCAATGCGGCGATACTGTTCTGCCTGAGGTTTGTTTTGTGAAGCGTTTGCGTCCATTTTTGGAAGATGAAGCACTTAAGCTTTTTGATAATCAGCAAAAAATTATTGCTCATCCTTATGATGGCAAAATAGAGTCGGTTTCACAGGAAGAATTGGCTGGGAAAAATGAGCGTAGAGTAGTGGCTATCGGACCAGAGGGTGGTTGGAACGATTTTGAGTTGGGTTTATTTGCTCAAAGTGGATTTAAATCGCTTTCTTTGGGTGAAAGGATACTACGCACAGATACCGCTGTAATTTCCATTGCTGCATTGCTAAAATAAGTAGTATTTTTTTTACTGAATTTTTAAGCTGACTGATGCTGCAATTGCTTAGGAAAAAGCTTCTTTTGTAATTTTTTGCAGGTTGCAAAGAAGCTTCTTTTTTGGTAAAATATGAATTAAATTTTAGGTATACTGTCGATGTAGATTATGGTATAATTTTGGCAGTAAAGGAAATGTAGTATGAATAAGGTATATCATCGTATAGACAATAGCTCAGGTAGTGTTATTAATTTGCGCGCACAAGGTGTGCAATATCATGAGCTAGCAGAGGTTTCTTCACGTGGAAATACATCCCTGGCTCAGGTAATTAAAATTGATGGTGATAGTGTTTCCTTGCAGGTGTTTGCAGGTGCTCGTGGTATTGCTACTGATGCACGTGTTCGCTTTCTTGGTCATCCAATGCAGGTGCCTTTCTCTAATAATCTGCTAGGTAGAATTTTTGATGGTGGTGCTCGCCCTAGAGATAACTCTCCTGAGCTTACTGAGAATATGATTGATATTGGTGGCCCATCAGTAAATCCAGCAAAGCGTATTATCCCACGCAATATGGTTCGTACAGGTATCCCAATGATTGATGTGTTCAATACATTGGTTGAGAGCCAGAAGCTACCAGTATTTGCTAAGGCAGGTGAGCCATACAATGAGCTGCTTGCACGTATTGCTCTTCAGGCTGAGGTTGATGTAATTATTCTTGGCGGTATGGGCTTGAAGCATGATGACTATCTTTACTTTAAGGATACACTGGATAAGAGCGGTGCTCTTTCTCGTACAGTAATGTTTGTTCATACAGCAGCAGATCCTGTGGTAGAGTGCTTGCTTGTTCCAGATTTGTCTTTGGCTGTTGCAGAGCAATTTGCTATTGAAGGCAAGAAGGTGCTTGTTCTTTTGACAGATATGACATCCTTTGCAGATGCGCTAAAGGAAATTGCTATTACAATGGAGCAGATTCCTTCAAACCGTGGTTATCCAGGCGATTTATATTCTCAGCTAGCTGCTCGCTATGAGAAGGCTGTTGACTTTGAGGGAGCAGGCTCAATTACAATTTTGGCAGTTACAACAATGCCTGGTGGCGATGTTACTCACCCAGTGCCTGATAATACTGGTTACATCACAGAAGGTCAGTTCTATTTGAGTGGCGGACGCATTGAGCCATTTGGTTCTTTGTCACGACTAAAGCAGCAGGTTAATAAAGCTACTCGTGCTGACCATCGTACAATCATGGATACAATGATTCAGCTATTCTCTCAGTATCGTTCAACTCTTGAGAAGCAGTCAATGGGCTTCCGTATGAGTGCATGGGATAATAAGCTTTTGAAATATGGTGAGCGCTTTGAAAAGGAAATGATGGATATTTCTGTAAATATTCCTCTTGAGAAGGCTCTTGACCTAGGTTGGGAAATTTTGGCAGATTGCTTTGATCCAGTTGAGACTGGTGTTCGCTCCGAGATTATTGAGAAATTCTGGCCAAAGAAGGACTAATCCTATATTTGGATGATAGTATATGGCTAAGGTAAAATTAACAAAAACAGAGCTTAAAGCCCAAAAGGAAGCTCTTGCTCGATTTCAGCGCTTTCTGCCTATGTTGCAGCTAAAGAAGCAGCAGCTACAGATGGAAATTGCTGGTATTAAGGCAAAGGCTGAGGAGGCAGTAGCACAGCGCGATAAGGTGCTTGCTGATGTGTCTTCTTGGATTGGCTTATTCTCTACTGATTCTGTTGAGCTACCTGTTGTATTTGATGGAATTATTGAGAAGACAGGCAATATTGCTGGTGTGACAATACCTCTTTATGCAGGTATTAAGACACATCGCCCTGAAATTGATTTGTTTTCAACACCAGCATGGATTGATGAGGCTGCAGAGGTTGCTGCGAGCTTGATGGAATTTAATGCACAGGTAGAGATTTATTCTAAGCAGTTGGAGTTAATCTCTGAGGAGCTTCGCACTACATCTCAGCGTGTAAATCTTTTTGAAAAGGTGAAGATTCCTGAGTGCAAAGAGAATATTCGTATTATTGGTATTGCACTTGGTGATGAGCAGACTTCTGCTGTGGCTCGAGGTAAAATTGCAAAGGGCAGAGGCAAAAATGAGGCTGCTATGCTTGCTGATGATTTACCAGAAGCAATTGTAACAGAGGAGGAGTGGGTATGATAGTTCCTATGAAGCATGTTACAGTTCTTTGCTTGGAGTCAGAAAAGAATAAGGCTTTGTTGAAGCTTTCTGAGGCAGGTGTTCTTCATGTGAATATTGGCATCAGCGATTCTGAGCAGATTATCAAATCCTCTCAAGAGGTTGATTATGTTAAGCGTGCTATTGCTTCTATAAAGCTAGTTTTGAAAACAAAGGAAGAGGATGTTCTTAAAATTGAATTTCCTTCTGCAATTCCTAATGCAATAGCTATTGAAGATTCTGTGCCTGCATCTGCATCAATTGTTCTTGCAAATACAATGGCAGATGATTATCTTGCTTCTATTGCAGAAAAGCAGCGCCTAGATCAAATTATTGCAAAGTATCTTCCATTTGGTGATTTTAATCCTGAATCTGCAAGTGAGCTGATTGAAAAAGGCGTAAATGTTCGTCTTTTTGTGGCTTCTCCAAAAATGGATGTAGATAGTATCAAGACAGATTCTGTTTGCAATATATTAAGCAAGACATCAGATGGAATTTATGGTGTTTTGATTGGAAATGAAGCATTGCCAGAAGGTTTGAGTGAGATTCCAATGCCAACAGAATCTTTAGCTCGCACAATTGAGCGTTCAGAGGCATGTGTGGGTCGCATAAGCTTAATCATTGAGAAATTGACAAATTTGAAGCGTCATTTACACGAAATTGAGGCAGACTTAATCAAGCGCATTCAAGAAAGTGAGTCTGTCATTGTTTCTGAAAATATGCTTAAGCTTGGAGAAGGCGTTGTTTATCTTACTGGCTTTATTCCTGCAAGACGTAACGACTTGATTGTCGGAGTGGCAAAGCAGAATGGTTGGGGTATAGTTGTCCGCAATCCTGAGGAGGGTGAGCTTGTCCCTACATTGCTGGAGCCACCTAAGCTATTCCGTCCAATTACAAAGCTTTTTGGAATGTTGGGTATTTTACCTGCTTATAACGAGACAGATGTAAGTGTTCCTTTCTTCATCTTCTTCTCAATTTTCTTTGCAATGCTTATTGGTGATGCAGGCTATGGATTGGTAATTCTATTGCTGGCTTTGTTTGCAAATCATAAGCTATTTAAGTCTGGTAAACTTACTCCATACGTAAAGTCAGTACTTTCACTAATGTATGTTTTCTCAGGTACAACAATTCTTTATGGTGTATTGAGTGGCACATATTTTGGTGTTCCACAAACAGTGCTTCCTGAATTTTTGAAATTCAAGAGCGTTACTTGGTTAGGTAATCAAGATAATATCATGCAGCTATGCTTATCAATTGGTGCTTTGCATTTGATTATTGCACGAGCTTGGAATGCAGTAATGCTTTACCCATCTAAAAAGCTTCTTGCTGAGGTAGGTTGGTGTGGCATTGTGATTTCAATGTATTGTCTTGTTTGTGGTATTATTATTCAAGGCTTTACAACACCAAGCTGGAATACAACTTTATTGATTGTGTCTGCATTGCTAATTTTATTCTTTATGCTTGATAGGTCTGAGCTTAAGGAGAATGGAGTATCATTGGGTATGCTTCCATTAAATATTATTAGCTGTATGGGTGATATTATTTCATATATCCGCTTGTTTGCAGTGGGCTTGGCATCAGTAAAAGTGGCAGAGAATTTCAATCTTATTGCAGCAGATCTTGAAATGAGTTTAATTTTCAAGATACCAATAATGGTTATCATTTTACTTCTTGGCCATGGTGTAAACTTTATCATGGGTGCATTAAGTGTTCTTGTGCATGCTGTGCGCTTAAATACGCTAGAGTTTTCATCAGCAAAGGGTGTGTCATGGTCTGGTATACCATATAAACCATACCATGTAGATAAAAATAAATAAAACAATTTAATAACAAATTAACAACAAAAATTTAATCAAATAACTTTATTGGTGTAAGCCAATAACAAAAGAAAGTAGGAAATTATTATGAATCCAGAAGTAGCATTAGGTGTAGCAGGAGCAATTGCAGCAATTAGCTTTAGCGCTGTTGGTTCAGCAATCGGTACAGGTAAGGCAGCAGCCGCAGCAATTGGCGCTTGGAAGAAGTGCTATGCTCAGAATAAGCCAGCTCCTTTCCAATTACTATCATTCGTAGGTGCACCAATTACTCAGACACTATACGGAATGATTTTGATGTTCTCAATGATTAGTGTTGTTAAGGGCAACCCTGTTCCAGGTGCTGGCTTGGCAATGCTTGTTATTGGTATTGTTGCAGGTATTGGTATTGGTAGCTCAGCAATCTTTCAGGGTATTGCTGGTGCTGGTGCTTCAAATGCTCAAGCAGAGACAGGCAAAGGCTTCACAAACTATCTTGCATCTATCGGTATCGTAGAAACAGTTGCTATCTTCGTGATGGTATTTGCTCTTATCGGTGCAGGTAATCTTGCTCAGGAAGAGGTTGCAGCAGAGGAAGCTGCTCCAGCAGTTGTAGAGGCTCCTGCTGTTGTTGATGCAGAAGCTGCTCCAGTTGAAACTGTTGCTGAGTAATTTTAATTACTGCTAGTAATTTAGTGTAGATGGGCGGTATTCTGGTTGTAGTGCCGCCTATTTTGTTTGAAAATAGATAATTGGGGTAAACCAAATGGAAGAAACAAAAAAAGTTGGCAAAGCATTGTGCATGTATTCTGGAGGCTTAGATAGTCAGTTGGCTATTTGTGTACTTAAGGAGCAAGGCATAGAGGCTACTGCACTAATTTTTACTAGCCCTTTTTTTGGTGATTCATCACAGGCAAAAAAGTCAGCAGAGGCACTAGGTGTCCCTGTTATGCTTGTTGATTTTACAGATGATTTGGTTGAACTAATTAAAGCCCCAAAACACGGCTTTGGTTCTTGCCTTAACCCATGTATTGATTGCCATGCAAGAATGATGACGCGTGCAGGCGAAATTATGGATGAAAAGGGCTTTGATTTTGTGGCTACTGGTGAGGTGATGGGTCAGCGCCCTATGTCCCAACAAAAGCATGCTCTTATTGAGGTGCAAAAGACATCTGGTATCGGCGATAGAGTATTGCGTCCACTTTCAGCTAAGTTCCTTGAGCCAACAGCACCAGAGCGTGATGGCATCGTAGATAGAGAAAGACTTCTTGCTCTTGAAGGTCGTAATCGTAAGCCACAGATTGAGCTTGCTAAGAAGTATGGCATAAAGGATTATCCTTCACCTGCAGGTGGTTGCAAGCTTACAGAGCCACAGTATTCTTCACGACTACGTAATCTAATGAATAACGAAGGCTTAGATGATAAGCGTTTGATTCGTTTATTAAATCATGGTCGCGTATTTCGTCTACCAGGTGGAACATTAGTATTTGCGGGACGCAATAAATCAGATAATGAGGCAATTCGTACAGGACTTCGCGGACCAGATATTCTATTCCGTTCATTTACTGTGGTAGGTCCTTCTGTACTTGTTGTTGCTCCAAAGACAGAAGAGGATATTGTTCTTGCACAGCAAATTTGTGCTTCATATGCAGATCATAAGGGAGCTGCTGAGGTTGGTGTACGCTGCTTTAAGCCTGCACGCAAGCCAGAGGATTTGAAGATTGCTGTTGTGGATAGAGAGCTGCTTATCCCATATATGATTTAATTGCATAGTCCACTCATATTCATTTTTTCAGAAAAGAAATATTATGTTTTTAGAGGCTGTTTTTTACGGAATTAGTCTAGCAATGGATGCAATGGCAGTTGCTGTGGCAATGTTTTCTGTTCGCCATACTCGTTCTGCTATTTGGCAGGCAATTGTTGTTTCTCTTATATTTGCTTTATTCCAATTCTTGATGCCTGTAATTGGTAATTTTGGAGTAGCACTTCTGCCAATTGCTGCATTGCGAACAATTGGTAAATATATTGCTTGTGCTTTGCTATTGTTTCTCGGTGGAAAAATGCTTTTCTCTAAAGAAGATTGCACCGTGCCACAATTTGGCGTAATTGCTGTGCTTTCACTTGCAATTGCAACAAGTATTGATGCATTGCTTGTTGGTGTTGGTTTTGCACTGACAAATAATGAGCATGTATTTTATTATTCAACAATTATTGGTGTGGTAACTTTTATAATTTCTTTGTTTGGTTGTTTTCTGGGTAGTGTATTAGGTGTGCATTGTATGAGTAAAAGTGCACGAATTGGTGGCATTGTCCTAATTGCTATTGCAATAAAACAGTTATTTTAATAAAAATGCTAATTGGCTTTTATGTGAGGTGTCATTATGAATACTGCTCCAAATAGTGAAAGAATCCGTATATCAATTTTTGGTCGACGCAATGCTGGCAAATCCTCACTTCTTAATGCTATTTTGGGTCAGGATATAGCAACAGTATCAGCAGTGCCAGGCACAACAACAGATGCTGTATTTAAGCCAATGGAATTGCTTCCTCTTGGTCCTGTATTGCTTGTAGACACACCAGGACTTGATGATGATCAGGCAGAGATTGGTGAATTGAGAATCAAGCGCACTCAGGAGGAGTTGCGTCGCGCAGATATAGCAATTGTGGTTACATCTGCAAAAGTAGGTTTAGGTGAGCTTGAAGCAAATTTGATAGCAGATTTGCGTGCAAAAGGAATTGCATTTATTGTAGCAATCAACAAGCTTGATGAAGAACCTTTGACTGAAGAGCGTGCTGCCGAGTTGGAGCGAGCATTTGCTGCACCAATTTATCCTGTATCAGCAAAAGCAGGGCAGGGTATAAATGAGTTAAAGGAAGCTCTTGCACAACTAAAGCCAGAGGAGCCACAAAGTCAACATATTATTGGTGATAGACTTTCACG
>JAGCJJ010000089.1 GCA_017648065.1 Kiritimatiellia bacterium
AAAGCTAAAAGCATTAGCAGAAGCAAATATCAATCAAGTTGAATTATCAATTGGCTGGGCAACTGATCTTCAGAAATATCTGGATTTCAGATTCAGAGCAAATGAGGTACTTGAGAGAGCAGAACGTTTTGGAATTAAAATTACTTCACTTCATCTCCCATTCGGTCCTTTTCAAGAAATTGACCCAACCCGTCCTGCAAAAAAAGCTGAATTCATTACATTGCAAAAGCAGCTGCTTGATGCCGCAAAATCAATAGGAATCAAGCTCGCTGTAATTCATCCAAGTGCAGAGCCATATAAAGACGAAGAAAGAGCAGAATGTATGGAATGTGCAATTGATACAATGAGCAAGCTTTGCACTTATGCTAATTCTATTGGCATTGAGCTAGCTCTTGAAAATCTTCCAAGAACTTGCTTATGCCGAGACAAAGAAGAAATGTTAAATTTCTTAGAGCGCGTTCCTGCATTAAAGGCATGCTATGATATGAATCATTGTTTACGTGGAGACAACCTGGAATTTCTCCGTGCAGTCGCCCCAAAATTAATTACAATACATGTATCAGATTATGATGGAATTGATGAGCGCCATTGGTTACCTGGCAAGGGCATTAACGATTGGGAAGCAATTATTTCAATTCTTGAAGAAAATGACTATTCTGGACGCTTCTTATTTGAGCTTGGAGGAGACAAAAGCACATACGCAGATATCCGAGCTTGCTATGACAAGCTTATCTCAGAATAGACTTCTGTAGTAATTAAAATTACTAAAACCACTGATGAAAAAATTAAACCTAAATCCGGCTAATAAAATTCGAATTTAGGTTTAATTTTTTATATTTATATTATCGCAAAATAATTGTGCTTGGAGGAGGGAATTCCTGCCACCATGTTACATTCTGAGTCATTCCTGATTGCCAAGTTCCAATGTCATTCTTTTTCTCAGGAAGCACACCTTTTTGTCCATTAAATATAAATATATTACTAGAATTCGTTGCTGCAAAATTTCTCCACTCGTCTTGATAGTCCCATGGGAGATAAATGGTATGATTTTTGGATTTAGTCTGATTAAATAAGCTTCCAGTGATTCCGTCCTCAGGAAAGTTCCTGAAGTAAATATGGCATACTGTCGGAGAATTTTGAGTTCCTGCCAAAAGAGGATATTTGAGACTTTCCATAGTTGCAGAAAGAACAATATTCGTCACTTCCGTACAGCCATAAAAAACAGCCTCCCCTATTGTCTTTAAACCTTCTTTTGCGGCAACAATTGATGTTATTTTCGCGTAACGAAAGGTTCGATTAGGTACATCCTCCAAAAACGAGCCCAAATAAAGATCTCCTGTTAATGAGGTATTATCCACAAAGACACCTCTAGCACTGCTTAATGTATGAATTGATTTTGGTAGAAAATTTTTTACAGATACTAGTGCATCACAACCCTCAAAAACACCGGCATTTAAGACCTGCAAATTATTTGGTAAAGCAACATTTGTTAAGGAATAACAATGATAAAATGCATAATCATCAATTTGTGTAATAGGAGCTTTTTCACAATCAAAGGAACGTATAGAAGAAGAATGAAAAACTCTGTCCTCAATTATTTCAATGTTATTTGCAACAGCATCACACTCTAAACTATCACATTCATAAAAAGCACGATTTTTAATCTCAACTAAAGAATCTGGGAAGAAATTATTTACTATTTTTAATGCTTTGCACCCATTAAATGCTTCTTTACCAATTATCTCTAATCCATCGTTTAATGTGACAGAAATCAACTCAGAACAGTTCTTAAATGCAAAAGGTGGAAGCGTTTTTAATCCAGATGGCAAAACAACATTCGTAATTGAAGAATTATATCCAAAAGCGGACGAGGATGAGCCTACAAATTCTGTAATAACATACTCATTACCGCTAGCATCTTTAATTGGTAAAGACAGATCAAGATTTTGAATTGTTGTTGTTCCCCTATTAACATTTTCTTTAATAACAATAGAAGAACCATCATCACCGGATGTTTTAACAACATTTATAAAACCTGTTTCATCCTCCCATGTCATTGTCTTCGCAGTAGGATCATATAACCAAAAATCATCTGCTGCAAACAAAGATGTTGCAAATAGTGTAATAAGAGCTGTACTTGCTAAAGAATATTTCATATTAAACCTCAATTAAATACCCACGTAAGAAACTTACCTAAACATCTCTAATAGAATATCATATTGTTTAATAAAAAGCAACACGGCTTGCAAAACCATAAATTTTGCAAGCCGTAATACCAATCTGTGTCAATTAAGCACTACTGTGTTGCACGCAACACAGCGCACAACCCAAAAATATTTTACAACAATATTATGCCATCAATTCTTGCGCTAACTGCTCTAATTGTGCTTTAGAAGCTTCATTTAAAGCAGAGTTAATTGTAACTGTTGTTGGCAAATATGTAATTTCTTTTGATGCCTCAAAATGCTTTTTAATTACCTTTGCTGCCATTGGCATCCATGAACCATTTTCAATGATACCAATTGTACGCTTTTGATAATTACGCTCCGTCAGATGATGCAAGAATTCCTTCATAAATGGGAAGACATCAGCATTATATGTAGTTGTTGCAAGCACCAATTTTCCATAACGGAAAGCATCTTCAACAGCCTCTGCCATATCGCAGCGAGCCAAGTCATTAACTACAACCTTAGGGCAACCAAGCTCCTGGAGTCGAGCAGCAAGCATCTCTACTGCTGCCTTAGTATGACCATAGACAGAAGTATATGCAAGCATTATACCCTCGCTCTCAACAGCATAGGATGACCATGTATTATAAAGACCAATATAGTAGCCTAAATTCTCGGTTAGAATTGGTCCATGAAGTGGGCAAATCTTTTGAATATCAAGAGCAGCTGCCTTCTTTAGAAGTGCCTGAACTTGTGCACCATACTTTCCTACAATACCAATGTAGTAGCGGCGTGCCTCACAAGCCCAGTCCTCTTCAACATCCAAAGCACCAAATTTACCAAAACCATCAGCTGAAAACAGAACCTTATCAAAGGAATCATATGTAACGATTACCTCTGGCCAATGAACCATCGGTGCAGTTACAAAAGTTAGCTCATGCTTACCTAATGAAAGCTTATCACCCTCGCCTACTACAATTCTACGATCGGCATAATCTGTGCCAAAGAAGTTTTTCATCATAGCAAAGGCTTTAGCAGATGCTACAATTTGTGTGGTAGGATACTGCTCCATGAATACCGCAATATTTGCAGAGTGATCCGGCTCCATATGTTGAACGATTAAATAATCTGGAGCACGTCCATTAGTTGCAATTTTAAGATTTGATAGCCATTCATCTGTAAAATTGGCATCAACCGTATCCATCACTGCCAACTTCTCATCATCAATCACATATGAATTGTATGCCATTCCATTTTCAACGACATACTGACCTTCAAACAAGTCTATTTTGTGATCATTTACACCTATATATTTAATATCCGCGGTAATATTCATAAATTTCTCTCCAAAAAATATATTTACTATGGTTTAATGCTTCGGCCTAAAGAATCTGTTGCTCCGCCACACAGAATGATAACAAAATCAATCATAGCACCAATTCCCAAAATACCACCTGTTAAAAGATAAATAACTCCAGAAACAACCTTTCCTTCATAAAATCTATGAACACCCAAATATCCAAGAAATAGACATAGAAGCATATCTACAAGCCATGATTTTTGTGACATATCAATCTCCCTTCAAAAAAACATTAAACATGATATATTGTAACAACAAAATGATACCAAATTTTTATTTAACAAGTCAATGACACTAAGCGACTATGAGTGTAATTTGCGAAAGTAAATGCACCTGTTTTGGTGCGTTTAGTCGTGCAATAGGGCTTAAAGTTGCATAACTATTTAAAAAGTAAAGGGTTTTAGTTAAAACACAAAGTTTTCTATGGGAATTGGTGCATTTAGTTGCAAAAGAGAATTTTTAGGATTTTGTTCTATAAGTGACTCCCCATGGGGAGTGGTGCGTTTAGTTGCAAAAACTTTTATCGAAGTAGTATAATGCTTTTGTGTGTTTTTAACTTGGCACATGCGAAGTAGCAAAACTAATAAAACTAAAACAAAAGGAGAATATTATGTCTCAAATGAAAACAAATGATAGAGAAGAAATAGAGAGACTACTCTCTATGGGTTTCTCAAAAACGGAAATTGTTATAAGACTTTAGCGTCGTAATCCTCGCACCATTAGGCACAGGTCTCTGCTCCTACCGCATAGCGCCGTAGGCATGGCGACAGCCTGGATCAATCGCGACTAAATGTGCGAGGGATATTGAGGCGTTATTCTATAATTATTTGAGTGGCTGCTGGGAAGCCATACCAAACAACCTTATGTGCACCTTTATAGCCCCAGCTACCTACACTTAGGGAGCTGTCTTTAGGAGGAAGAGTTAAGCTTACATTAGTATCTGCCAAAGATGCTGCAAAGGCTGCCCAGCTATCCTTTTTTGCAATATCAAAATGATGAACTGCTGTTGACTTACCAGCAAGAAGTCCATACGAACCCGTAGTAATTTCTCCTACAGGAGCAACACCCTTCCACCAAACATGAAGCTCAGCATTTCCCATATTTCGCATACAATCACCAATTGTTGTTACCGTTGAAGCAATAACAAGGTTTGTTAATGAAGTACAATACGGGAAGCTATCCCAGCCGACTGTTTGCATACCCTCGTGAAGAATTACACTCTCAAGCTTCCCCGCTTGAAAGAAAGCATTACCAGTGGAAGCTAAGCCACCACCAAGCTCAACAGATTTAATGCCGCTATTTTGAAAAGCAGTACCTCCTAATCCAGTTAGCTTCAAGAGCTTTAAATCACGATTCTCTCCTTCAAGTTTTGGGGTATTGTAAAATGCACTGCCCCCAATAGTTGTTATATTTGTTGGAAATTCATTCTCAAAGGTTGTAAGCTCAGTACAATAATAAAAAGCAGTCTCACCAATTGAAGTAATATTTTGATGCCACTTAATTGATTTTAATTGCTTACACTCACGAACAAACCAATTATTAACTATCTTCATTCCTGCACCAAATACAACTCTGGTAATACCTGTTGACTTAAAAGGATGATATCCAGTAGATAGCAACGAATCAGGAAGAATCAGGTCGCCGGTCAAATTGGCGCATTCAATAAAAGCACTTGTACCAATGTGGGTAACCGAATCACCTAGTACCAATTTTGTGACGTTTTGGTTTGAGCGGAATGCATTTTCCGAAATTTTATCTAACACATAACCATCTGCAATGCCAGTGGAAAAATCCAATTCAACAACAGTTTCATTTGTCTTATTGTCACCAATTGTCAGCTTTGTGCCAGAAGCAGTCACATTGTTAAGAACAACAGAACCCTGTTTTAGGGTCTTTGCACTAGGATCAAAGGTCCACTCTGCAAATACTGAAGTACACAAGCAAATTCCCAACGCTATCAACTTTACTGATTTCATATTTAAGCCTTTTATCATTTATCTACAACATTATTTAATCTTAATAACAATACCAGAGAAGGCTGGATTGTAGTA
>JAGCJJ010000090.1 GCA_017648065.1 Kiritimatiellia bacterium
ATGGTAGCGGGAATTGGATTCGAACCAATGACCTTCAGGTTATGAGCCTGACGAGCTGACCGGGCTGCTCCATCCCGCAATAAAATTCTTGATAAATGGCGCGCTCGGCAGGATTCGAACCTGCAACCTTCTGATCCGTAGTCAGATGCTCTATCCAATTGGGCGACGAGCGCTAAATCCAGCTTCTTAGTAATTAAATGGTGGCGGGTGAGGGACTCGGACCCCCGACAGACGGATTATGATTCCGTTGCTCTACCGACTGAGCTAACCCGCCACTTATGTAGCTGTAATGCGGGAAATATTAGCAAAAATATGGTGGTAATGTCAAGCGAGTTTTTAAATTTTTTAAATTTTTTTTATTTATGTAATTTGTTAATGTTGGTGTTAAAGTATAGAGTTATTTTCTTGATATGAACTATGTGGTTTACAATGTGGTATACAACAAAGATTTTTACTTGTCAAAAGTAAAAACGGCAGGCATTCATAAGAAGTACCTGCCGTTGTAATGCTTGTTTGTGGGCCGTTAAATTATCTTAGGATAATAAATGTTCCACTGCTATATGATTCGTAACAACCAATATCAATTGCTTTACCTGTGATTCGGTCGTTTTTACCTGTCAAGTCAAGCAAAGCAATTCCATCATAACTTGCACCTGCATCAGCAAGAGAACCATCAAATTTAGCACGATAGTTACCTGCTTCATAATTTACGAAGAAATCATTTGCTGTGCCAACGATTGTTGTCTCAGGTAGCTCTGTTCCTTCGATAGAGAAGTCAACAGCACCATTTATAAATTGCTTCTGAGCATTTGTAACTTTAGCAGAAGTTCCGTCAACAGTATTTGTTACGCCAACAATTACGTTGTTCATAGCTGTTGAACCACCAGCTAGATGTAGAGCAGACCACTCTGTACAATATGCATTTGTTGCAGAAAGAGAGCACTTAACAATTGTGTTGTTGCGGAATTTAACGTTGTCTCTTAGACGAATTAAAGCAACAGCAACTGTTTGGTTGTTGTCCTCAAATAGGCAGTTTTCTACAATTGCACTGCCTTGAGCAAGAAGCACACCTGCACGAACTTCATCATTTGCATCACTTTGGTTTGCAGATGCTGAATCAGAATAGTTGTTGCGGAATACACAATGTGTTACAAGACCATTCATAACAACGGCACCGCCACCTTGAGAATTGTGCTTGGTATAACCAGCAGTAATGTAGCAGTTAGATACAGTACCACCAGCCTTAGCTATGTATAGGTTACCACCATTAACAGAACCATAGCCTTGTCCATTAATCATTGTCAAATTTGCAACAAATGCATCTTTATTTGCAATGTTGAAAATACGATGATCACTGTCTTTGCTTCCTGTAACAGGTAGTGTATTAGATACAACTGTATCTGCAGGAGTTGCGCCTAGAGCAAAGATTTTGGTGTTGTTTGTAATCGAGATTGGAGATTCAATAGGATATAATCCTGGCTCAACATAAATTAGTGCACCATCATCAGTAATTCTTACGGCTTCAGAAATTGTTGTTGCGGCAGTTTCAGGTGTGTTGTATGGAGGTTCTGCATCTGTAGAATTTGCATTTACATACATTGTACTTCCATATTTAATAAGGAATGTAGCTTCTGAAGTAGCTGCTGACAAAGTTTGACCTTCTGATACATTTGAAACAGCTTCAGCATACCATGTATATGAATAACCATATTTTACGTCAATAGTATGCTCGTAAGCTTGAGCTTGATCTGTAACGTCAAGTGTATATTCTTTAAATTCACCATCTTCCTCTTTAACAAAGAGTTTTACGGTTGTTGTATACCAAGCTTCTGTTAATGCAATAGAGAATGTAGCAGTAGTTTCATCAATAACAACTGGTGATGTCTTAATTATTGGGTCACCAGGAGTAGTGAATGAAACAACACTTGATTCTTTGCTTTCGCTTCCATTGTCTGCTATTAACTTTAGGAAATATGTTGTTTCTGGGGATAGGCCTGTGAACTCATAAGAATGCACACCAGCAACAAGGTCAGAACCTATTTTAATTTCGGTAGCGCTCTCAAATGTTTCGTCTGAGCTTAGTAATGCATATGTATCAACTGACAGACCTTCATCAGCAATAATATCATAAACAAATGAGTAAGTAGTACTCTTGTTTTCAAATGTAATTGGTGTTGTTATACCAAATGAGTTTAATTTAGGGAATATATCTGTAAGTTCAGTTGCGATAACAAGTTCGTCAGCACGAAATCTTCCGCCATTTGTTCCATAGCAACCGACTACAGCCATTGTGCCTGGATATGTTGAATCAGACATCCATTCGCATTCTAATGTTTTAGAAGAGCCAAGTAGAGAATAGTTTAGGTCACCATTAAATTCATCAATTTTACATGCACCTGCCTTAATTAGCTCTGCACCATCTGTTCCTGCACCAATGTCAATCTCTGCATAGCAAATGTAAGTTGCATCAAGTTCTACGCCTGTAATAATTGGTGTAGAAAAGTTTACATTGTCTAAGCCATTTATAGAGACGGATAGGAGTAGTTCAGAGTCAAGATTTTTCCAAATACAAAAAGCAAGTGAAGAAGGTTTGTTTATTAACAAAGAGTGATCATTGTCTTCTGGTTGAGCAATACCAAAGGCATAATATCCACCATTTTTTTGTGTTATTTCAGAACTGGAAGCTAGTTTATTTGCTGCGGCTTTACTAATGCTTAATAACATTCGTATATAGAGTTTCCCATCTGAAAGCTTTAGTGTATCATCTACGAATTCATGACTTTGGGCACGTAAACTAGAGTTGTTTGATCCTGGATTCAAACCTATTGAACCACCTAGTGTTGTGAATCCGTTATCAAGCATAATCTGAGGAAGTTTCAAACCATAATCCTCGCTATATACAAGGATTTGATCTCCGCCCATTCTTGTCCAAGCACCAGTTTTGATGCCAATAGTATAGTTTCCAGTTGTATTGCCTTTGTTTGCAAATTTGGTAGATGTTCCGGTAATGTTGCCATAATCAGCTGGGTGAAAACCCTCGTATACAAGTATTTCTGCTTGAGAAATGCATGCAGCTAACAGGGTAGCAAAGAAAGTGATTTTTTTAATCATATTTTCCTCATTATTTTGTGTTTTTTTTGTTAATATATATGTAGTCTCAAAAATAATATCTAGGTTATCAAATTATGCACATAAAAGTCAATTTTTTGTACATGTATAAGTATTTTAGATAGAGGACTTCGTGATTTAGTTTAATGATTCAAAATAAGTTTTTAGGTGTAGTTGGAAATATTGGGCAATCATTGTAATAATAAATGTTTTTAGTATAATCTGTTATGTATCTGGTTGTTAAATATTTAGATGGTATATTTATGCTTTTTCTACTGTTGTGTTAGTAAAGTTTGATAAACGGGTTTAGGAATTTAATTTAATAAGGTTTTTTTACTTTCTATACGTAGTATAGTATTGCTTTGATTGGGTTGATTTGATACAATGATGAACATAATGAAAACGGGATATAAAGTAACAACAGATTTGGCTGATTCTAGCTGGTATTATTTGGATAACTTTGGGGTTGTCCAAGGACCAGTTATTTTTGCGAATTTTCGAGAATTAGTTATCAATGGTGTTGTTGATGTATCAACAAAAATATCTCAAGATAAAGAGCATTGGCACCATGCTGGAGTAGTGGCTGCAATTGGTTTTGATTGCATTGTTATGGCAGCAGATGAGACCTGTCAATTATATGGCCCGTTTGCGACAGATTTTATAGAAAAGCCAGAACTTTCTGCGGGAATACCTGGTGATGGTAGTTTATTTGTTCGCATAGGTTCAGTAAATGAAGTTGTTTCTTCTGGTGGTATTAGTGCTACTATAGGAGAAAATAAGGAAGAATTAGAATCACTGCTTCAAGAAAAGTCTGACTTGGCGTCAGCCCTTGCAGCATTACAAACTTCATCCGAGCAAGAGTTATTTAGATTGTCTGCTGAGAATGAAGCATTAGTTCAAGAGAAGTCTAGCTTGTCATCCGACCTTGCCACATTGCAGGCATCATCCGAGCAAGAGTTATCCAGATTATCTGCTGAGAATGAAGCACTGGCTCAAGAAAAGTCTGACTTGGCGTCAGCCCTTGCCACATTACAGGCTTCTTCTGCGCAAGAGTTATCTAGATTGTCTGCTGAGAATGAAGCACTGCTTCAAGAGAAGTCTAGCTTGGCATCCGACCTAGCCACATTGCAGGCATCATCCGAGCAAGAGTTATCCAGATTATCTGCTGAGAATGAAGCACTGCTTCAAGAGAAGTCTAGCTTGGCATCTGACTTTGCCACATTACAGGCTTCTTCTGCGCAAGAGTTATCCAGATTGTCTGCTGAGAATGAAGCACTGGCTCAAGAGAAGTCTAGCTTGTCATCCGACCTTGCCACATTACAGGTAACTTTAGAACAACAAAAATTGGATTTTGTAACAGAAAATACAGAAAAGATTGAATTAAAGTCTATTGTTGAGGCGCAAATTGAATCAAATAAGAAGTTAGAGTTAAATCATTTACAGAAGATTGAAGGATTAAATTCTGAAGTTTCAAGGCTCAACGAACAAATAAAAACTCTTCAAGGTGCATTTAATCAAGAAAAGAAAAAGCTTGCAGATGATTTGCGCGAGGCACAAAATGATTATGTAAAAGCTCAGATTAGAGTAAAGCATGCAGAAGCCGCTTGTGGGGTTGCTGAAACACAGGCAATGCGTATTCCAAGCCTTGAGAAGGAAATAAATGCATTAACTTTAGAAAATCAAAATTTACTTAATCAAAAGCATGAACTGTCTGATTTGATTTCTGAAATGAAAAAACATTTTGAAGAAGAACGCCAACGCTGGTTGTCTGCTACAGGAAAAAGAAATTCTTCAGAAAGTAAGCATTCATGTTTAGAAGGTGAGATTGTAGAGGATGTCGAGATTATATCTTCAAATGGTGACAATGATGAAATGTTTGAAGATATAGCAGAAAATTCTCCTGGGAATGTAGAATTTTCAGATAAAAATCAAACAATTATTGCTTTTGATAATCAAGACGATGTTTCTGAAGATAGAACCGCTAAGGCAGAGCAAGTGTTTAATCTAGAGGCTCAGCTCCAAAAGGAACTGATGCAATTGGGGGCAAAACATGGTCGCCAAGTGTTTGATTTTGATAGAGAATGTAATTCCTCGACTTCTAAGACAAAAGGCAGTTCTGGATTAAAAAAGCTTTTCTTTAAAAAATAAACTTTAAGGATGTTTAGAGCTATGGGTATGGATCAAGAAGACAGTGTAAGCAAACATAACGATTGGTTTGTAATGATGAATAATGGGACTATATTTGGTCCTATTAACACTATAGGTTTGCTACATTGGGCAGAAGAAGGAAGAGTGATGCCTGATGATGAGGTGTCTATGGATCGAACAAATTGGATTCGTGCTTGTGAGCTAGAAGAATTGGGAATGGATACTATGCTCGAATTGCCTGATGGCACATTCAAGGGCCCATATAATCCAAAAGCTATTGATGGATTAGCTCGTGAAGGAACTATTCCAATGCGTGCAGTGCGTTTTCATAAGCGAGAGTTAGAGGAGAGAATGGCAACCCGTCAAATTTCTTTGTTCGGAGATGAGGCTTGGGAAAAGTCTGATGATGCTGTTTCTGAAGTTGTAAAACAAGAATCTAATGAGCAATATGAACAGCAGATTGAACAAATTCGTCAAGAAGCTCAGGATGCAATAGCATTAGCTCAAAGAGAGTCTGAAGATTTACGTGCTGAAAGAGAACAAATTCTTGCAGAAAAAACAGCAATTGAAGCTGAACTTGCTAGTTTCAAACAACAAAATGCTAAAAATGATCAAGAAACATCATTAACAGCAGAACAGATAGATACTCTTTTGGCAGAGAAAGCATCATTAGAATTGGCATTAGAGTCTGCCAATCAGCAATCAGCAATAAATACACAGCTAATTGATGATATTGTTGCAGAGAAGCTTGCTGTAGAAGAAGAAAAGGCTGCATTGGTGGCTGAGCTTGCTACAATAAAACAGCAAAAAGCAGAATCATCTAATGAGACATTAAATGTAGAATGCGATGAATTGAGAAAGCAAGCACAAGAGTTGGCCCAGCAGTTACAGGGAGTCGAAGAGGAGCGCGATGCTTTGGCAGCACAATTAGACGCTCAAAATGCAGTACAATTAGATGCTGAGTTAGGAACAACAGAGCAAGTAGTGGAAAAATCTGTGATAGAAACGGAAGAGTATATTGCTTTGTTGACTGAAAAAGAATCTGTTGAAGCTGCACTTGAAGAGACAAAATCTTTGGCTGAGCAAGTAACAGAATCTTTAGAGCGAGCTGTTAAGGCGCACGAGGAGGATGTTGCTGAGCAACAAAAATTGACTGCAAAAATAGATGCACTTCAAGAGCAAGCAACAACAATGAGTGCAGAGCTTGCTGTTGCTAAAGAAAATAATGAATTAGCAAAAGAACTCTTGATATTAGCAGAGGGAGCAAAGAAGGAGCTTACTGATGCTCTTTCCGTAGAATTGACTAATGTAGAGCAGAAAAGTCGACAAGTCGCAGAGCTTGAGGAAAAATGCTTGTTACTTGAAGAAAAGGCGAAGAATCTAGAAGAGGAATTGGTTGCATTAAGGGATGTAAATAATGGTGTTAATGAAGAATTGTCTCAAATAAAAGAGGAATATTCTGAATTGTTGGATTTTTCGAATGAGCGCGACACAAAAAACAATGAAGAAATCTCTAAATTGAAAGAGCAACTCGATGAACGCCCTGAGGTTGTTCAGACTCGTCGTGAGCAAATGCTCGAATCCCAGCTTAAATTAGCAATGCAGGAATCAGATACATTGCGAGAGCAATTGGAAACTCTTTCTGCGAAGAAGATGACAGAGGATAGCTATTCCGAGGATGATATTTCTTTAATAAAACGCTTTGCGGATGAGTCAATCAGCGTTCTTCGTAGAACATTAGAAGAAGAGAAGGAAGCAAATCTTACAGCTCGAGCAAAGAGCGTAGAGCGTCAGCGTGTTTTACATGAAGAATTACAGCGCCTAGAACGTGTAATGCAGCGTGATCCAGGTGAGCTTACACGTGCAGAAATGTCTGAGCAACGTGCAAATAAACAAATAGCCAAATTGCAGCAGGAACTAGAGTCTGAGCGACGCCATCATCAGGCTGATGTTGCAAGAGCAGATGCTAATGCAACTGCTCTTGAGCAGCGTTACCGTATGCTAATGCAAAAGGAGGCAGTAGTTCGTGAGCAGCTTTCAGCAGCAGAATCTCGTATCGCTGATTTTGATTCTGTTAATAACCTTTTACGTCGTAGAGAAACAGCACTTTTAGCTGCAGAAAAAGAATTTGAAGAAGCTCGTCAGCAATGGAAGATGACAGAGGAGACACTTCAACGCCGTATTGATGAGCTAGAGAGTGGTGCCGGTTTATTGTTTGATAACAGGAGTATAAATGTTAATGATGCACATCCTTCAAAGCAAGTTGGAAAATCTTCATTATCCAGAATTGTGCTTGAAAGATAAGAATTATTTTAATTAAGGAAAAATTATGTCAGAAGAAAATAAAAATAAAGATATATTTGAGTTGATGTTAGCATCACAAGATAGTAGTAATAGTGAACAATTCCCAGTTTTGAAAGCTTTTCAGAGCTATTTAGATGCGGAGCGTGAGAAAGCAAGAAAAAGACAAAGTCAAATTACAATTTGTTTTCTTGTCTCTACAATTGTATTGGTAATTTGTTTTTGTGTTGTTGGTTTTGCTTTCTTCTCAAAGTTTATAGAGAAGGATAATCAGCTGACACAACTACTTTTGCTAGAACGAGCAGGTGTTAAAACGGTTCCTCAGCAAACTATTGTTCAACCACAACCTCAACAGCCTGTTGTGGTGAATAGTCAAGTTAATGAGCTTTCTGATTTGATTGCAGAGTTAAAGCGTGAGAGAGAGGCTTTAGAAGTATTAAAAGCTGATATTTCAAAAAAACAACAAGAAGTAACACCTGCACCAGCACCAGTAGTTGAACCTGCACCTGTGGTTAAACCTGCTCCAACACCAGTTGTTAAACCAACAAAAAAGACACTTGTTGAAAAAAATAAGGTAAATGAGACAAAAGTTAAGCAGGGAAAAGAAAAGACAGATAAGCCTGTAGAGAATAATAGCAAACAAAATGCTGTTGCAACTCCAACAACTACAACAACAACTACAACGACGACTACTACCTCAACAACAAGCACAACCACTACAATACCACAAGTAGAAAAACCAATAGAAGTGGAAATGCCTAAGAAGCACAGTACTCAGTCTGTCCCTCCTAATGGATATTTTTCTGAGTCAATGAAGGTAGTTACAGAAAACAATGTTTATGTTCCATGGCATGTATTACTGCCTGATGTAAAATAAAATTATGAAATTTGCGGTTTTATCAAGCAGCAGCTCTGGTAATTCTATCTACGTTGAATCTGGTGATACACGCATCCTGGTAGATGCAGGCCTTTCATGTAAAGAGCTATGCAATCGACTTGATGTTGTGCTAAATAATCGCCCATACGAGATTGATCCAACACAAAAGCTTGCAAGCATTACCCCTTTGAATGATGATGGCTCTGTTTATACAGAGAAAATAAATCAAAAGGATTTGCTTTCCAAGCTTAATGGTATTTGCATAACTCATGAGCATGGCGACCATGTGTCTGGTATTCCAGTTCTCTCTAAGAAATGTGAAGTGCCTTTGTTTGCTACATATAATACATCTGAAGCTGCCACTTATTCTTTTTTCAAAGGTGATCCTAATCGCTTTGCAGAGCTCCCTTGGAATGTCGTTACAGAATGCTCTGAATTTGAATTGGGTGATTTGAAAATTACTCCATTTACAATTCCTCACGACGTGTCTGGCCCTGTGGCTTATGTTATTGACGATGGCAAGCATAAGCTAGGAATCGCTACAGATATGGGTGTGCCTACAGAAACAACACGCCTTTTCCTAAGCGATTGTGATGCGCTCGTTCTTGAGTTTAATCATGATTTGGACATGCTTCTTGAGTCAGACAGATGCTGGGATTTAAAGTGCAGAGTAAGAGGTGACAGAGGTCATTTGTCTAATGCTCAAGCTCAAGAGCTTTTGTCATCTATTGCAACTGACAGGCTTAAGTCTGTATTTCTTGCTCATATAAGCTTTGATTGTAATACCGTGCCACTGGCACATAACAGCTGTAGAGAAACATTAGTGAAGCTTGGTATGCATGACCAAGTACAAATTTATAACCCACATGAGCATCTTTGCAAAGTAATAGAGTTGGATTGATAAATAATGAATGAAGATGATTTGCAGTCAAGAATAGATTCTATCTATTCCAGGATTGATGCAGCTTGTACAAGAGCAGGGCGCGATCCTATGTCGGTCCAGCTTGTGGCAGTGTCTAAAACATTTCCACCGGAGATAATTGATGAGGCACGTAATTGCGGACTATCGTTATTTGGCGAGAATCGCGTGCAAGAGGCTCTTGCTAAGTCGCAGCTATGTGGTAGGGCAGATTGGCATTTAATTGGACCACTTCAACGTAATAAGATTCGCCATGCACTTCAGCTCTTCAGCTGTATTCATAGCATTGATAATGTACGTTTGATTGAGCAGCTTGCTGTGGCCTGCGATGAGTCTGGCGTTCGCCCAGACATATTGCTAGAGGTAAATGTCGCAGGTGAAGCATCAAAACATGGTTTTACTCCTGCATCAGTGCGCGAAGGAATAAAAGCCGCTATTGATGGAGGATTACGTGTGGTTGGACTTATGACTGTGCCACCATGGACACCTGATCCAGAGGGTTCACGTAAGTATTTCCGCCAGCTCCGTGAGTTACGTGATGCTTTGGAGCAAGAGTTTTCTATTTCTCTTCCTGAACTTTCTATGGGAATGTCAGGTGATTTTGAGGTAGCTATTGAGGAGGGCGCAACATTTGTTCGCGTAGGAACAGCACTGTTTGGAGTGCGTAAGGCAAAGAAATGGGCTCCTCAATCTACAGGATTAACAACGGATGAGTTTTCTCGCTCATTAGATACAGATGATTTTGTTTGATACACACGCCCACTTTAATGTGGATACACCTACAAAAGAGCAGATGGCTCGAGCCGTTGAGGCAGGATTTGTTGGCATTCTTGCTGTTGGCGGTAGCTCAGAAATGAATTCTTGTGCGATAGCATTAGCAAAAGAATATCCTGAATTTGTCGCTATTTCTTTAGGATTAGATAGAGACTTGGCTCTTGAATATGCTGCTTCCACAACAGCAATTCCAGAGCTTAAGGAGCAAATACTTTCTGTAGGAAAGCAGGTACGCGTTGCAGCTGTCGGTGAGATAGGCCTTGATTATCGCGAGGATACAACTGCAGAGGAAAAGGCAGCACAGTGCGACCTGTTTTCTAAGCAGTTAAGCCTTGCAGCAGAGTTAAAGCTCCCTGTGTCAATTCATTGTCGTGGTGCAGCCAGTGATGTACTTTCTCTTGTGGCAGAGTATGGCTCCAAGGAACTGATGTCAGAAAGTCGACTTGGCGTGATTCATTGCTTCACAGAAGATTTAGACTTTGCCACAAAGGCATACGATATGGGATTGTACTTTGGTATTAGTGGCATAGTAACATTTAGAAATGCAGATTTGCTACGTGCTACAGTGTCAAAGCTCCCAATGGAAAGATTGCTTGTTGAGACCGACAGTCCATATTTGGCTCCGGTTCCTATGCGTGGTAAACCATGCGAGCCAGCCTTTGCTCGTTATACTGCTGCATGTGTTGCAGGCTTGCATGGTATGAGTGAAGACGCATTTGGCGAGCTAACCACAAATAATGCACGTAAGCTTTTTGCATTATAATTCAAAGGAGCATTGTGATGTCTGCAGTAAAAGAGATTGTAAAAGGTGAATTTAAGGGTTGGCACTGGGGCGAGGTGGCATGGTTATGCTTCAGCATTGCACTTTGTGTTGCTTGCTCAATTATCGCAAAGGATGCACCAATTGCTCTTATTGCTGCAGTTACTGGCACAATGTATACAATGCTTGCTGGTAAAGGCAAGCTGTCTTGTTATTTGTTTGGCGTAGTCAATGTATTGACATATTCCTACATATCATTTGAATCAAAGCTATATGGTGAGGTAATTTTAAATCTTGCTTGGTATTTTCCAATGATGTTTGTGGGTGCATTTTATTGGCGCAAGCATCTTGCAGAAAATCAAACAATTAAAAAGGAACGCCTGAATTGGAAAGAACGCTTCATCGCATTTTCTGCATTATTGATAGGAATGATACTATTCGCAAAGTTTGTACTGATACCAATGGGTGATGTGCAACCAGTTATTGACTCATTTACAACAGTTGCACAAGTTGTAGCAATGGCATTAACAGTACGACGTTGCATAGAGCAGTGGATTTTGTGGTGCATAATAAATGGTGTGTCTATCTATATGTGGTGTAAGGCAGCTATGGTATCTGGCCCAGATGTTATGATAGTAATGTGGAGCCTTTGGTTTATCAATAGCATTATATTCCTGGTTCAATGGGCAAAATCCACAAAAACTCAAATAAATTAAATTTAGCTCATCCTGAAACAGTAGCTCTCGCAACCGAAGTATATTCGGTTTACTTCAGATAAGATTGATTTTTGCTATTTTCGCTTCCGTCGTTCCCCAAGCCCATCACACTTTTTATTTAACCACGAAACACACAAAAATTGAAAATATAAACTATTGTTTCTAGTTCTTATTCCTATTCCTTTCGTGTATTTCGTGCATTTCGTGGTTCCCAAATCCATCACACTTTTTAATTTAACCACGAAACACACAAAAATTGAAAATATAAACTATTGTTTCTAGTTCTTATTCCTATTCCTTTCGTGTATTTCGTGCATTTCGTGGTTCCCAATACCCATCACACTTTTTTTTATTTAACCACGAAACACACAAAACACACGAAAACATTCACTAATTTTATCATCAAATTTAATAGCAAGTATTCCCATCCCTTTCGTGCATTTCGTGGTTTCTAAATCCATCACACAAGCATTCGTGTCAATTCGTGCATATCCGTGTTCTTGAAAACATCCCACCCATACCTATCCGTGTACGCCCTTTCGTGTATTTCGTGGTTCCCAATATCCATCACACAAGCATTCGTGTCAATTCGTGCATATCCGTGTTCTTGAAAGCATCCCACCCATTCCCATCCCTTTCGTGTTTTTCGTGCATTTCGTGGTTCCCAATACCCATCACACAAGCATTCGTGTCAATTCGAGCATATTCGTGTTCTTGAAAACATCCCACCCATACCTATCCGTGTACGCCTATTCGTGTATTGGATTGATTTATTTTATGAGTTTTGGTACTATTTTCGTTAGTTATAAGGGTGCTTATTACTTGATTTTGCAAGCATTTAATTACTTGTTATTTCATGCTCATATAATAACAAAAATAGATAAAATTTATCGTTTATAAAGTTGCCCACACTCATTTTTAATAGAATTTTTGATTAGATGAAAAATATAAATTTTGATTACACAAATAAGACAGTAATTGTCGCCGACGGTGATTTTCCAAGTACAGAACTTCCTCTTGAATGTCTGAAGGAAGCTGCCCATATTGTTGCATGTGATGGTGCGGCTAATCAACTTCTTGCACATGGTATTATGCCTGATTGGATTGTAGGCGACTTAGATAGCCTTCCTGAAGTAATTAAAGAGAAACTTCCAGAACGCATTGTTCATATGAGCGAGCAGGAGAGTAATGATCTGTCAAAGGCATTTAGATTTACACAGGAAAAGGGTTGGGATGAGTTAATCATTCTTGGTGCTACAGGTAAAAGAGAAGACCATACATTAGGTAATCTTGCTCTTTTGAGTGAATATGCCCAAAAAGTTAAATCTGTAATCATGGTTACTGATTATGGTCGCTTTGTTGCTATTGATGAATCAACAATTTTCCCATCATTCAAAGGAGAACAAATTTCTATTTTTGCAATCTCAGGTGGCGTAAAAGTTACTTCTGAAGGATTAAAATATCCATTAAATGAATTGCAACTTGATAGCTGGTGGCAAGCAACACTTAACGAGGCTTTGGGAGAAGAGTTTTCTCTTTCTTTTGAAAAAAGTGCAAAGCTACTTGTTTTCCTTGCAAGATAATTTAAATATTTGAGGAATCGGATATGAAATTGGTTTGTTATTTGCAGTTGCCATCAGTAGCAGAATTTTCATTAACAAATGAAATTGCTAATGAATTTACCAAAGCACGCCCTGATATAGAGCTAGTGAATTGTTTTACAGAGGATGAATTTATTGAGCAACTCCCTACAGCAGATGCTGTATCTGTTTGGGTATTTAAACAGGAATGGTTTGCCATTGCTCCAAAGCTCAAGTATTTATGCACACCTGCTGCGGGGCGCGACTATTTTAAGGTAGTTCCTCCAGCTGGTGTAGAAATGCGTTATGGCAGCTTTCATGCACCAATTATGGCAGAGACTGTTCTAGGTATTGTTATTGGAATGAGCCATCGCTTACTGCAAAATGCAACAGCTATGCGTGCAGACAATGATAATCAAGAAGCCAAAGCTTGGCCACGTGATGCATTTACCGGATATGCCACACGCTGTTACAAAAAACATGCCATTATTCTTGGATTTGGTCATATTGGTTCAGAGATAGGCCGACTTCTCAAAGGAATCGGTTGTCGCATTACAGGTGTAAAGCGTACAATTGGTGCTGCACCTGCTTGGTTTGATGCAGATGATAGACAAGTAACATTAGATAAGCTTGCTCCATTGTTACCTTTTGCCGATCATGTTATATGTGTGCTACCATCAGATACAGGTGCTATCCATGTAGTAGATAAAGAATTTTTATCTTCACTTCCTCCTACAGCATTTATTTATAATGTGGGTAGGGGAGTCAGCATAGATGAAGAGGCATTGGCAATAGCATTAAATGAGGGAAAAATAGCTGGTGCTGTACTTGATGTTTTTGAAAAGGAGCCTTTGTCTATAGATTCACCATTAAGAACAGCAAAGAATTGTTATTTATACCCACATGTTTCTGCAGTATCTCCAGATTATTTGTCTTTATATTTGCAAGATTTGGCAAAGGAGCTATAAAAAATGTCGCTTGCAAGAAAGTTACAATTATCTGTTTTATTGGGATTGTTCTTATTCCAGAGCATAGCCAATGCACAAACACTGGAAAAATTTACTACAGATTTGGTATGGAATATTTATCAGGGACCATTAGAATTAAGTGGCATTTGTCATATTGCAACTAATGAATACGCTTGTGTTTCTGATAGCGGTGGCAAGGTGTATTCTTTTTTCTTAGATGATAAAAATCTATCTTCGGATTTTATGCCAACAAAGGAATCATTCCGTTTAATCAGGCAAGGTGTCGGACATGATTTAGAGGCATGTTTTTATGTGGACGATGCCATTTTGTGTATAGATGAAGCGACATCTTCTGTAAAACGCTTCAAGTATGGTTCTGACAGTCCAGTGGCAACGATTCAGCTTCCAATTAAAAATATTGTTTCAAATTGCGGCTTGGAATCTTTAGCATATTCAAAGAAGGATAATGTATTTATTACATGTACTGAGCAGCCAGTTAAGGGGGCTGAAAGTCGGATAATAAAAATGCTTTTATTCAAAATTGATGCAGAAACAAATCAATGCATAAAAGAGCATGAATTTCAATATCAAATTGACCAATTTGATGGCAAAAAAGTATATAGAAATGGTATTTCAGAACTTGTCGTTTGGGACGACGAAACACTTTTGGTAATAGAGCGAGCAGTAGATTTAGAGGGTACTATACCATTTAGTAGAATTTGTATTTATGCTGTAGATTGGGCAGCGATACGAGCAACACCATCAAATCAAAGCGTAGCGAAACGACTCGTATATGAGTCTGCATTAAAATTCTTCCCAATGAATATAGAAGGTGCTTGTAGGATTCCAGGTACCAACAAGCTACTGATACTTCACGATTTGCCAAGAATATGCTTTATGGGAACATTAGAAGGCATAACCTCCAAATAGCATATTCTTTGTTATCTTTGGACTAGGCGATACATAGCCCAAAGAAAACGCCAATTTTCACTATGTAGTGTATTTCCCTCTCCGATTTTCCAAAGTTGAAGAAAATCGTTACTTTTTGGAAAATTACCTCAATGTATCGAAATATATGGCAATGCATCATATTTATGCACATTTTGGCACATAAGTGCGTTCTTTTTCGATCTCTGCGTTCTTTTTTAGTACTTTTTTTACACCATATTTGTATTCAGCTACATTTTTTTGGGTAGTGTAGCGCATCCTTAAGAGACTGAGATGTAATAGGGGAAAGTAAAAAGGAGAGAAGAATGTGTGGATAGAGTGCATTACGATAAGCTTAAATTCAAATAGGAATTTTAGCCTAATTATCCGTTTTTACATAACTATAAAAAAATATGAATATTTTGGGTTTTTTCTTGTTATTGCTCCGATAAAATAGTAAAATAAATACATTATGAATGACGA
>JAGCJJ010000091.1 GCA_017648065.1 Kiritimatiellia bacterium
GCGAGCTTCATCGCGTGTCAATACACCGGATTTAATATCGCGTTCGTAAAATGGTGTAAGAAATCTATCCAGAGTACCAACGCTATCAGGGTCAGCACTAAAACAAACAAAAATTGATAGAACTGCTTCATAGAAGCATTCTGGTTTATAGCGAGGCACTCGCAATAGTGCTGAAGACAAGCGTTCAAGGCGGTGCTTTGCATCTGGGTCTGCTATTGTTTTTGCAAATTCACTGACTTTGTTTGAGCAAAGCTCGCTCCATTCAATCATTGCATCAGCAACAGCATTTAGTCCTCTTAAAAATTCTTGCTCTTGTGGTTCTGTATGCAACTTCAGCGACAAAGTAATTTCTTCCTTTATGCCTTCTATTCCTTTTTCAAGAACCTTAAAATATGAGGCTGTAGCATGCTGCCACTCCATTGTGGAAAGGTTGTCTATTGGCTTTAGATAATACTTGCTAAGTGCTGCAAATGTATTTGCATGACCTCCACGCTTAAAAGCATCTCCTATTACTGAACCATCAAAATTGAAGCGACCTGTAAATGAGCAATACTCATTTATTACTGGCTCTTGCTTTATGATATATTCGCAAAGCCGACTTACATCTTCATTAACATAACAGGGTGACGACTTGTCGTACTGAGAAAAATCAACATTTCTTGGAACGACATGCATTTCCCCTTTCAAGGTCAATTCTGTGAGTTTTTTAATTCTTTCAATCATTCTAAACCTTGATAAATGTTTTCGGTGGAGCTTATTTTTTGTCGCTATAATAGCTGCTAAGCGCAGTCTTACCAGATTTGCGAAGCTTTAGACGAGGGCGTGCAGCAACTAGCATTGCCTCAGCCTCTTCAATAGTTTTTGCATAGCCACGCTCTAATAAAAATGCTGCTGTGAAAAATCCTGTTCGACCATGACCTTGGCCGCAATGTATGTAAATACCACGTTCTGGCAATGTGGCAATAAATTCGCTAAGCTCTTCCTTTGAGCGAATGCTTGCTTCAAGGATTGGGAAAGATTTGTAACCAGGCAATGAGCGAATGCTCTTTGCTTCTGGAAATTCTGCTGCTAAATCAACAATTGTTGTGCAACGCTCTGGGAGCTTAGATGCATGACAAAGGCGGCGTCCGATATAAATACTAGGCAGAAGCTCATTATATGCTGGCTCCTTAGTGCAACGTGTAATAAAAAATTGACGTATCCATAATGGAATTAAATATGGAACAAATGAAACAATTCCATACCATACTTGAGAGCCATTTTCTTGTTTCCCAAATGCTAATGGGTCGTTTGTTTGATATGCACTGCTTAATAATCCTGCTGCAGCTGCACACCAAAGAGATATTATCATTGGAATATAATAAACAAAACCACCCTTCACTACTCCGCGCTGAATTAGAACAATTGAGATTAGCATTAATGCAAGGAATAGATATGAGTAACGCGTATAAATATGGCGTGTTGGCTCAAAGCATTGATTACCACTTTTATTTGTTTGATTCTGTTCTTCTGTCATGATAAAAACAACGATTATTTTATGATTTTACAAGAGCCTGTAAGTCCTGCACCTAGTTCCATAACTAATGATGGCGCGGAAATATCGCCAACGACATTTCCTCCGGCCTTAATTTCAAGGCACTCTGCCACAGAAATTGAACCTTCAATTTTACCCATTACTGTGAGTCGCTTACATTTAAATTCTGATGTAGCTTTTATTTCTGCACTTTCAGGAATAACCACATGTGTTTGCTCAAGAACTGTTGGACTGATTTTCCCATCGGTTTCAAGGTAAATATACTCAGATGCAAGTACTGCAGCACATTGGCTTACATCACCACCAATAGTAACAGAGCGTGCATTGATTGTCAAACCTGGTGCAAGCTTAGCCGTAGGTTTGATAATCACATCACCAATTGTCTTGATATTTTCTATCTGTTCTCCATCTATCACGATATCATTAACGCAAAGTAATATTTTGCATTTTGGGCAATATGGAACATGTAACTTGCCTGTAACAGTGAAGCTATAACCACAATCATAACATGTAACTACTCTCTTTTTAGGAACAATCGTTACACCAATTTGATTTAGAGGAACTGATGGTGATGCTGTACTAGTAGATTGAGCAGATACCACAGGGGAAGGCATAGCGCGCAAAGGAGAAGCAGCAACAAGAGGACGAACACCACTACGCACTGCTGAGGCTTGAGCCTCTACAGTGCCATTAGTCGTGTTTCCCGATATTGCTGGCTTTGGCTTTCCTGGTGTTCCTATCGTGCCCTTAGCTGCGGCACGCTTAAACGCTTGCACCTGAGAAAAGCCATCAATTACTTCTACGGTGCGCTTTGCCATATAAATTTACCTACTAATTTCTCAATAGGAAATTATAGAGATATTTTGAATTGCTACTATAAAAATAGTGCAGATATGGCTGAAAGAGAAATACCTCTTTCAGCTCATAATCACAACTTCAAAAAATCAGGCTTATTTCTTAATTTCAGGAGTTGGTGTACCTACCTCTGGAACGACGCCAGATGGGTTTACCTCAGAGCGACCGATAAATGTTACACCATCCTCAACAGACAAGCGCTTTGCCTTGATATCGCCATGAACACGTGCTGTGCTCTTCATTTCAATGCGATCCTTAGCTGTGATATTACCCTGAACTGTGCCATTGATTGTTACAGACTCTACTGTGATATTGCCATTAACAACAGCTGTCTTACCGATAACTGCAGAACCTGTGCAAACTAGATTACCATCAAGCTTACCATCAAACTGTAGCTGGCTTGAGCACTTTACATCACCTGTAATCTCGATATCATCACCGATAATTGACTTAATTACTTTATTCTCTTCCATTTTCTTATCCCTTTTCTTTTAAGTTTAGTGTTAAATTGTTTTATAAATTATTAGCTATGGCAAGCCTAATAGCCAGCCATAGCTTATTTTTCATTCTTCTCGGCTTATGGGAAGAATGAAGGATGATCCAAACCAGTTGTCTCTGGCAAGCCAAAGATTAGATTCATATTCTGCAATGCAGAACCAGCCTGACCCTTTACAAGATTATCAATGTAAGAAACTACACGTAGACGGCGGACACGACGATCTACGCTGATAACAAGATTTGTAAAGTTTGTGCCACGTACGTGCATAGAACCAACAGCTGCTGTTGATGGAAGTACGCGAACAAATGGGCTGTCCTTATAAAATTCCTTATAAATCTCGATTACCTGCTCTTCTGTCATATCCTCACGCAAATCAGCATATAGGCATGACATAATACCACGGCATAGAGGCACAACCTGAGAAGTAAATGTTAGCATAATCTTTTCACCAGCTAACTTTGACAACTCGCGCTCAACCTCGCAAACGTGCTGATGACCTGCAAGCTTATATGCATTCATCATATCATAGCGGTTTGGATAGTGGAAAGTTGCAGCAAGTTTCTTACCTGCTCCACTGATACCAGACTTACAATCGCAAATTACGCTATTTGGTGTAAATAGCTTTGCATTTGCAGCTGGTGCAAGACCTAGAATACAGCTAATTGCAAAGCAACCTGGATTACCAACAATCTTACGATCAATATTGATATCTGCACGGTGTAGCTCTGGAGCACCATAAACAGACAAAGGAAGCAAATCTGGAGCAGCATGAACTGGATCCTTGCCAATGCGTGTTGCATACTCAGCATATTCCTCTGCTGTATTGAAGCGGAAGTCACCACTATAGTCAATAATCTTTGCACCCTTAGCAAGCTCTGCTGCTGCATTATTCATACCTACACGGTCAGGTGTAGCCATAAATACAACATCTGCTGGCTCCTGAGCACGTGGATCATCTGGAGCTGTTACTTCCATATCACAGAAGCCTGTCAAATGTGGCCAAATCTGTGAAATAGGCATACCAACGCTCTCCATAGCTACAAGGCTGGAAATTTTAGCCTCTGGATGCTTTAGTAGCAATTCAATAATACCAATACCGCCATAACCACTGGCGCCAACAACCTTTACATTTATCATAATTTTTTCCTCACTTAAAAATAATTATTTTGAAATTGTTCTTTATAAAGTGCGCTTTAGTTGTTCTTCAACCAAAGTGCGTAAATCCTCGCGACTATCCTCTGCCTTTGCATTTGATACCTTTGGCAGCATTGCAAGCAACTCAAGAGCTTCATCAGAAAGTTTTGCAGCAAGAGCACGTGCTTCTGCCTCGCTCATTATGCGAAGAATGCTTAGCTCTGTTGCCTTTGCAGGATCTTCACCATCAAGAATATCATCAATTACCTGGAAGGCAACACCAAGACGAAATGCAAACGCGCGCAAGGTTTCAATTACATCAGCACTTGCACCACCGGCGATTGCACCCATCACAGTTGCACAGATAATCAAATCTGCTGTTTTGTGGTGATGCACATAATCAACTAGCTCCTTAGAAAATTCGCCATTTGAAAATACATCCTTCCATTGACCACCAACAACACCTGCCGGACCTGCTGCACGAGCAAATTCCTTTACCTGGGCAAGTCTCTGCTCTACTGTAAGCTCATCACGCAGACACCCTGCCACATATTCGAAGGCAAGAGCCTGCATGCCATCACCTGAAAGCACAGCCATATCCTCGCCATACTTTGCATGAACAGTAGGCTGGCCACGGCGTAACAAATCATTATCCATGCATGGCAAATCATCATGTATCAATGTGTATGTATGCAAAAGCTCAATTGCAATAGCTGCATTAAGAGCATTCTCCACCTTGCCACCAACTGCCTGGCAAGCTGTGAGGCATAGCACTGGGCGATAACGCTTACCTCCTGTGCTTGCTGCATAAGCCATAACTTCTACAAGCTTCTCAGGTACTCCGCGCTCACGCTGCAACTCAAATACCTTTGCTATTTGCTCATCAACAAGCTCACGAAAGTGCGATGTTTTTTTTACAAAATCCATAAATTAATTTTTCTTTCAATTACTGGCTTACTATTTTTTGCCCTATTAGCTTAAAACATGCAGACAATACTGATTTGTGCGCTTCTCTTTACCAATTGTTGTACTCTCACCATGTCCAGGGAAAACTTCATAATCCTCAGGAAGCTGCATAAGCTTTTTGAGGGATTGTGCCATAGCATTCCAATCACCACCCGGAAAATCTGTTCTACCAATAGAACCAGAGAAAAGTGTATCTCCTGCAAATAGTTTATGACCGGCTTCATCAACAAAACAAACACTACCAGGAGAATGTCCTGGTGTGTGAAGCACGCGGAGTGTGCTATCGCCTGATTTAATTTCATCCCCATCTCGAATTACACCAATCAAGTCCTCTGGATATTTTTGAATCTTCTCATATCCAGGGAAACTATTAAGAGGTGTAAATGCCCATGCAGCATCCTCTGCTGTAATTTTTACAGGAATTTGATATCGTTCTAAAAGCTCATCGAGTGCAGAAATATGGTCTGCATGACCATGTGAAAACAAAATTGCTACGGGGGATAAATTATTAGCTTCTAACGTGCTAATAATATCCTCTGCGTCTGCACCTGGATCAATAATAAATACATTATTTGGGTCATCATAAACGAGGTACGTATTGACCTCATAGAGCCCTGTCAATATAGTTTTAACTTTCATGCCTTTATTATATGATAATAAGCGCAAGAAAGCAATGAATAATACCAATTTCAGGCCGTAAAAACAGCATTCACTTTAGGTTTGTATGGAATTAAACTTAGCCCCACTTTAATTGGTATTGTACAATCTTAATTTTGTTAGAGACCTGGTGCTACAATCTCGTCTGATACCGCCTCAGGGAATTCGCTATATTCTTCTGCAATAAATCCATCTATGAAAGCATCCTGCTCCATCTCTGGAGACATAGCAGCATTTTCTTCTACATCAGCTTGAGATTCTTGTACAACTTCAACCGCATTGCGTAGCTCCTCTTGACGTTGAGCTTCCTCTTCCTTTGCCTTACGTTCCGCTTGCTCTTTCTCTTCTCTGGCAATACGTTCCTCTTCAAGCTTACGCTTTCTCTCCTCCATTCTAAGTCTATGCAATTCTCGGAAAGAAATTCGTTCTACGCCATCTGCATCCTTAATAGTTACTGCTTCGCGCACCTCATCAGACAAATTTAAGCCATCAATAGCTTTTTCTTCTTTTGTTTTTTTGCTAGGAGTCTGCTCTTTTACAACAACACTATTTGTTGCGGCAATGCCGGTATCGAAAACATTAAGTACCGACAATCTGCCAGAAGTCGGATGAATAGTAATTTCTTGAGGCTGTCCAGCGGCATAACTCATTGTAATATTGGCAATTGCATTAGTAGTTTCCAACAAAATAGAGTTTTCACCAATATCAGTAAGAGTATATCCTAAAATAGATTGTCCCTTAGTCAAATAATATGTACGCTTAGAGCTTATCTCAACAATTCCTGCCGCAGGAACGCCCCTATATGTAGTAATCGCTGTAAGCTTAATATTTTTCCCTAATAAATCTGCTTCTTTAGCTAATTCCTCCTGAAGCTTTATTTGCTCTGGAGTCAGCTCTGGAACATTACTGGTCGTTTCAGCTTTTCGTATTACACTACCAAATGGAGCTCTATCAACGATAACATTATAACGCTCAGGCACCAGACCTGCATATATAGTTGTGCCACATAAAAACAAAATTGCACCAAGCCACAATTTTTCCATATTGAACTTGATGCAATTATTAGTTTTCATTTTTATGTTTTTGGGTTTTTCCGACTCACACATTTACATATTGGGAATCAGAATACTGTTTCAAACTACTTCACAGAATAACGAGTAGCCTTAGTTAAAACCTTCCAAAGCTCCTCTTGTGTAGTTGCCTCAATAGCAGCTTTAGCATTTGATTCTTTAACAAAAGAATCGGTCAAACCTGCAAGTAGTTTTAGGTAGAATGCACTTACCGCAGTAGGAATAGTTGAGAAAAAGATAATATGAGCCAAACCTTCCTTTGCTCCACCAAAAGGCACACCCTTCTTACTTACACCAAATGCAAGGGCTAAGCCACCGCCCTCAATACCACGCACGTGAGGGAAAGCAAGTCCATGACCAATACCTGTACCAAAAATTGTTTCACGGGCAATTGCTGCCTCAGTAAGTTTATCTGCGTTATCAATAAAGTGAGCTTCCTGCAAGCAATTAGTTAATTCAGCAATAACCTCCTCAGGTGTGCTACCTTTCAAATCTGGGATCATCAATGCTGGTGAAGAAAAACGTGCAATACCAACTTTACGCTCACCCTCAGAACGCTTAGGGCTATCAGCAACCCACTTTGCTCCTGTTGGGTCATAAAGAACACGAGCACAGCCTGGGCATGGAGTAAGTGCATTACATTGCTTTACAGACTGAAGTTGAGAAATAGCTAACTTCATACCACACATTGAGCAACAACCATTATTAGTTGGTGCTAGAACGATATGATCCTTTTTATACAAACGAGTATATAATGCGCGAGCCTCTGGAGAAAGAGATTGTGTCATTGCATCAATATTCTTATTTAATTCTGAAAGATCTGCTGATGCTCCTTTTATAGAACGTTGTTCATCACGAATTAATGTGAGTTCCTGAAGCTGAATTAGATGGTTAATTATACTACGCATATCTTACTAGTTCCTATTGTTAAAAGTATATTGGTATATGGGATATTTTTTGAGATATATTTTCTCTTTTTTTATTTTATTTGTCAATAATTAATAAAAAAAAATTTAACATAAATATTTCAAAAAGCATTAATGCCATTTTATTTTACATATTGAACATGGTAAAAAGAACAAATTCATTGACATTATCAACATATATATGATAAATTAACGCCACTTTTATCGAAGCAATGGGGCTATAGCTCAGTTGGTAGAGCGCTTGAATGGCATTCAAGAGGTCAGGAGTTCGAAACTCCTTAGCTCCACCAAAAATTGCTTCAACATTACGTGGGGGATTAGCTCAGTTGGTTAGAGCACTTGCTTGACATGCAAGGGGTCACTGGTTCGAGTCCAGTATCTCCCACCATTTTTTTGCCTAAATTCTGTAGCAAATTTAGATAAGGTCGCACTCCGCTCTATGAAGTGGCACAAAGCACCATGAGGGATCCGAAACAAAATCCTGTCAATCCTGTCAAAAACTTAACACTTCTAACCTTCACACAAAGACGAGTCTCCTAAAAGCAAATTGGCGCCCGAAACTCGAGCGCCAATTTTAATTAGTTAAGAATCAATATTGTTCCGGCTGCGGATGCTTCATAACAGCCAATATCAATATTCAAACCAATTAAGCGATCCTGCTTACCAGATAAATCAAATGCTGCCATACCATCATAATTTTGACCAGCACCAGCCAATGGGCCTGCTGAATTTGGTCGGAAGTTACCCTTTTCATAATTTATGAAGAACTGCTTAGCTGTGCCAACTATTGTACCTTCAGGATAACCAGCATCTGTAATATCAGCATCTGTAGCTCCATTTATAAAACGAGCAGGAGACTTTACCACAGGCAATGCAAAAGCTCCATCAATTGTATTTGTAACACCAGCTACAACAACATTTTGAATTGTTGAATTAGAACCAGCATAAATTGCAGCAAATGAAGTGCAATAATTATTTGTCTTAGACAAACTGCTATTAACAATTGTGCAATTACGGATAATAGAATTACCATCTGCTTTTATTAAGTATACAGCAGTTGACTGATTGTTATTCTCAAACAAACAGTTTTCTACACGAGCAGAATTAGCTGTTTCTAATACACCACTTTTGAATTCATGATGCTGCACTGAATCCTGTGAAGCATTAACACAATCACGAAAAACTGTATGTGTTACCAATCCGCCTAGAACATATGCACCAGCATTAAAACATTGGCTGCCTGTTGTACGAGCACCTACAACCACACAATTAGAAACAGTTCCACCAGCACTGTTAATACGGAAGCCTCCGCCATAATTAGAAGCACCAGATCCCCATGTTGAACCATTTGCCATTGTTAGGTTCGCTACCAAAGCATCTGCATTATTTATAGTAAAGATACGATGACTTCCGTCTTTATATTGAGCATGAACCTTATTGGAAATCACAACATTTGAAATATCTTCACTTAGTCCAATCACTGAAGTTGGAGTACTGATGGTCATTGTATTAGTGACAACATATAAACCTTCTTCAATGAATACAGTAGATGGGCCAAGTTCTGCAGTATTAGCCAATGCATTTAATGCTGTGCCAACTGTTAAGAATGGTGTTTCTTTAGTTAAACCATCATTTTCATCACTACCAGTTGTGCTTACATAACGAACAAGAATATCGCCATCGCCTTTTGAACTTATTACATTTATTTCTTTTGTCAAATCTCCTGTCTGAGCAAAATTGTCACCTGAAATTAACAATTCAAATGATAAATCATCAGTTATCTCAGGAGCCCAAATCGGCATTATCTCAACATCAACATACGAAGAGCCTACAGGAATTGTAACTGTAGTTAAATTATTTTCAACTACTCCTGCATCAATTGCAGGGCCAGAAAGCACAACTGAAAATACTAAATCTTTATCAATTGCTGCTTCTGAACGAGAGAAACGAATAATACCAGGTCCAAAATTTAACTCGCTAACATCCTCTAATTTTTGGACTATTGGAGTCCCTGCATAAACATAATCATCACTAGAAATAATCAAACTGGTTGATTGTTCTTCAATAACAGATAAAATTGAACAAGTATAATTACCCTCCTCCTCAAAAACAGGATAATCATTAACTACGACTGGTGTTGCTGAACTTACAGAAGAGAACTCAAGTTCATTTGTAAAAGCTACACCTGTTGCTGTATTCTCATATATTGCAAACATTCTTCCATTACCTGGATAAATTTCACAAGAAAACTCAAAGGCAGAATCATTCCATTTTAGAGTTGGAGATGATTTTACCTCTGCAAATCCCAGACCTCCAACACCTACAGCGCTATAAGTAATTGCATCTGCTTCCCCCATGGCAATATATTCTGCTGCCAAATAATCTGCAGAAGCAACACCTTTCATGAGGCGCACCTCGTCAATGGCTCCAGAGAACAATTGAGACCACTGATTTCCGCCAATCCACATATCCGTTGGATCTGTTGTATTACTAATCCAACCTGCATTCAGCGTTTTAACCAGTTCTCCATTGATATACAATTTTAATCCACCAGTCGTATTTTGGGCGAAGGTTACTGCTATATGCCACCACTCATTCAAGGCAGGAAGCGTCAAGCCTGACATCTTATGATCTTGCTTACCTGGAGTAGTAACAGTAATTATACTCTTGGATTCTGTGCGAATTGATATAAAATCCTTCTTACCAAAAACAGCTCTATTGCCACTATAAGTATCTGGTTTTATCCAACCTTCAACTGTGAAACCATCCTTTAGCTCTGAGTTTGGAAGCGTAGCTCCACAATAGATTGAGGAATTGTCTGTGCCAGGAAATGTTACAGCCTTACCTATTTTACCATCCTCTGTCACAGTTAGGTTTCCGTTACCAATACCATCGTAATCGTTAGCCTTATCTTCTGTATTTACATTCTCTAAATGCCAAACACTAATATAATTTTCCCAAACATTCTCCATCTCTGCATCAGATGTATAATCAAGGCCATAACGAACCTCTACAATTTGACCTTTTGAAAAATTCGGAACTTTAACCCAAATGGTAGATTCTCCATCATTATTCCATGTGTCTATTTCATAAGAAAGTAAATTTTGATCCTTATCTAAAATTTTGAAGGATTTATTTACTACATCAGAATGAGAAAATCCTAAAATATTTTCCTCTGACAAACGCAATAGAACAGGCATATTTTCTATTGTTGCACCATCATAAGAAATTGATGCCTTAAAATATTTATATCCTGAACCTGACTCAGCTAAGGAATTTATTGCGAACAAAGAAGTCAGCAAAAACACAAAAAAGTATTTAATTTTCATGATACCCCTAATAAATAATTGAATAATTTTGAATTTAATTAAATAAACCTAATCCGAAAATACTTTTTTATAGTACCAAATTAAATAGTTGTTCGTCAAGAATTTGTACTGAAAATTGCATAAGGAAAATTGCATAATTAATTTAAGATTGCTATACTCATTTAGCTTGCAATTTGCACAAGAATTTGTACTTTATTTGCAGAATCACTCAAATAAAAGTATTAATCGAAAATTTATCTATATTGCCATGTTTTTAGTTGTTCGTATGCAACTTTTCAAGAATTATAATTGTAATTTTTAAGCAAGTATTTTATACTTATGTCATAAAAATCAAATAAGCAATGTGCTTAACATGTAATACTCTTTACTATTTAATAAAAAAATGGGTAATTAAAGATGAATATAACAATTGCAAAAGCTGAAGAATGTAACGATTTAGTAGTATTTCTTAACACCGTATTTGGTCGTGGTCAAGCAACCCAACCACAATTTGACCAAATGTACCCAGATATTTTCAAGCCAACCACAGAAAAAATGGCTCCTCATGCTCTAATTAAAGATGAAAATACTGGCAAAATTCTTTCTTGCGTAGGCTCATATCCTTTGGATATGGTTGTTGAAGGTTGCAAGGTACCTATCATTGGTATTGGACAAGTTTCAACAGCAGAAGAAGCTCTTGGCAAAGGTTATATGAGTGCTCTACTAAAATACCAAATAAATGCAGCAAAAGAAGCTGGTGCTGTTTTAGCATGGTTAGGTGGTCGTCATGATCGTTATGGTCACTTTGGTTTTGAGACCGCTAGCCTCGCATTCCAATATGGATTTGACAAGGGATCCATCCGTTTCTACAAGCCAAATAATAAAGCAACATGCATTAGTTACGAACAGATTGATGAAGTATTTAATGACGACTTTATGGCTTTACGTAATGCAGAAAAGGACGTAATCATTGATACTCGCGAAGGCATACTAGAAAGGCTTGTCCGTTGCACTCCTGATTTGTGGGTAATCTACGATGATAACAATAAGCCAAAGGCTTGGGCACTTATCTCAAACAAGTGGAAGACTGTTCTTGAATTTGCTGGCGATCACGCTTACATTGCAGACATTATTGTTGCTGCTGTTGAAACTTATGGCGACACAAGAATCACTCTTACACATGTTAAGACTGCATTAAGTGAATTTTCTCGTGCATATTGTGCCTGGATGGGTCCAAGAACAGAATCTCTTCTGGTTCTTAACAAAGAAAAGTTGTTGGAATGCTATAAGCCATTCATTCGCCCTGGCACACGTCTTCCTTCTAAGGAATTATCCGATGCAGAGTTTATACGTGCTTGCTTTGGTCCTGAGCCTGGTTCCCTATTCCTACCATTTATGTTACCAAGCCATTACCACGTATAATCAATACAAACATAGCATATAGGCATAGGACACTACACACAAAAGCCATTAGGTGTTTATGTGTAAAATAAAAAACGAGGGTCGTTTCTTACCCTCGTTTTTTTATTACCAAATGTGATTTGGATGTATTAGATAATATCTGCGTGATAAGCCTGTAGGCTCTTTACTCTGCCCTCGCTGTCGCGTGCAGCACGGATACCCTGAGCTGCAGCCTCAACTGCTGCAAGTGTTGTCAGATATGGAATCTGATACTTTAATGCTGCCTTACGGATTGAAGCATCGTCAGCACGTGAATCACGGCGGCCAGATGGTGTGTTGATTACAAGTGCTACCTCACGATTTAGAATTACGTCTAGAACGTTTGGACGGCCCTCATTAATCTTCTGTACCACCTTACCCTCAATTCCATACTGAGCCAACCATTTGATTGTACCCTCAGTACCGATAACTGAGAAGCCTAGATTTACAAATGCACGGATTGCTGATACTGCAGCTTCCTTCTTCTCTGATAAGCTTACCAATACCTTATTCTTAATAGAACGAACTGGTAGCTCTGCATATGTTGCTTCCTGTGACTTGAAGTATGCCAAACCAAAGGATGATGCCAAGCCAAGTACCTCACCTGTTGAGCGCATCTCAGGTCCAAGAACTGGGTCTACCTCAGGGAACTTGGAGAATGGGAATACAGCTTCCTTAACACCATAGTGTGGAATTACGCGGTGCTTCAAGCCAAGGCTATCCAATGTTGAACCAAGCATCAATGATGTTGCTGCCTGTGCCATCTGGATGTTACATACCTTTGATACTAGAGGAACTGTACGTGAAGCACGTGGATTTGCTTCAATTACATATACCTTGCCATTCTCAATAGCATACTGCATATTCATTAAGCCAACAACATTTAGCTCCTTAGCAATTGCTTGTGTGTACTTAAGAATTGTAGCCTTATTCTCTTCAGAAATTGATACTGGAGGAATTACGCAAGCAGAGTCACCTGAGTGGATACCTGCTAGCTCAATGTGCTCCATGATTGATGGAATAAATACATTCTCGCCATCTGACAAAGCATCTGACTCGCACTCTAGAGCATCTTGTAGGAAGCGGTCAAGCAATAGTGGGCGATCTGGTGTTACACCAACTGCCTTTGCTACATACTCGCGAAGCATCTCCTCATCGTAGATTACTTCCATACCACGGCCACCTAGAACGAAGGATGGACGAATCATTAGTGGGTAGCCAATCTTGTTTGCTGCCTTAATTGCCTCATCAAGATTTGCTGCCATATCTGACTCTGGCATTGGGATGCCTAGCTTATCCATGCGGTGACGGAATAAATCACGATCCTCAGCAATATCAATTGCATCAATGCTTGTACCTAGAATCTTTACACCAGCATCAGATAGCTGACGAGCAATGTTTAGAGGTGTCTGACCACCGAACTGAACGATTACACCAGCTGGCTTTTCCTTACGGTAAATCTGGATTACATCCTCCATTGTTACTGGCTCGAAGTATAGCTTGTCGCTTGTATCGTAGTCAGTAGAAACTGTCTCTGGGTTGCAGTTAACCATGATTGTCTCATAGCCAAGTGCACGTAGAGCAAATGCAGCATGTACGCAGCAGTAGTCAAATTCAATACCCTGGCCAATTCTGTTAGGACCACCGCCAAGAATCATTACCTTCTTAGGATTATCTGTTACAGGAACCTCATCCTTGTCTGCATTGTATGAAGAATAGTAGTAATCTGTATCATTTACACCACTTACAGGAACCTTGTGCCATGTTTCAACAACACCTAGCTCCTCACGACGTGTGCGAATGCTTGTCTCAGGAACTGCCAAAATCTTTGATAGGTAACGATCAGAGAAGCCATCCTTCTTTGCCTGAATCAATAGCTCATCGCTAGGTAATGTGCCCTTAAATGTTAGTAGCTTCTCTTCTAGCTCTACTAGTTCACGCATCTGCTGGATGAACCAATGCTTGATGCTTGTCAAAGCAAATAGCTGATCATTTGTAGCACCCTTACGGATTGCCTCATACATGATGAACTGACGCTCACTGGATGCTACGCGTAGCATATCTAGTAGCTCTTCAAGTGTCTTTGTATTAAAATCTTTTGCGAAGCCCAAACCATGGCGGCTATTCTCAAGTGCGCGGATTGCCTTCTGGAAAGTTTCCTTGTATGTCTTACCAATTGACATTACCTCGCCAACAGCCTTCATCTGTGTGCCAAGCTTATCCTCTACACCGCGGAACTTCTCAAATGCCCAGCGAGCAAACTTTAGAACGATGTAATCTCCGGATGGAGTATACTTATCTAGAGAGCCATCACGCCAGTATGGAATCTCATCAAGTGTCATACCTGCAGCTAGCTTTGCAGAAATTAGCGCAATTGGGAAACCTGTTGCCTTAGATGCAAGAGCTGATGAGCGTGAAGTACGTGGATTGATTTCGATAATGCAGATACGACCTGTCTTTGGATCATGTGCGAACTGAACATTTGTACCACCAATAACACCGATAGACTCAACGATGCGGAATGCCTGCTCCTTTAGGCGATTTTGTGTTTCTTCAGAAATTGTTAGCATTGGAGCTGAGCAGAAAGAGTCACCTGTGTGAACACCGATTGCATCAATGTTCTCAATCATACAGATTGCAATCATCTGACCCTTAGAGTCGCGTACAACCTCAACCTCAAGCTCTTCCCAACCTGCAACTGATTCTTCAATCAAGCACTGATTTGTCAAAGAAGCTTCAAGACCTCTGCCTGCGATTGTGCGTAGCTCTTCAACATTGTAAACCAAGCCACCGCCTGTACCACCAAGTGTATATGCAGGGCGAACAACTACTGGATAACCAAGCTGTGCTGCAATCTGCTCTGCACCTTCTACTGTGTGAGTGATTTCACTGCGTGGTGTATCGATATTTAGTGAGCGCATTGTATCTTTGAAGATTTCGCGATCTTCACCACGCTCGATTGCTTCAAGGTTAACACCAATTACGCGAACACCATATTTTTCTAAGATACCAGCCTTATCAAGCTCAAGAGCCAAGTTCAAACCTGTCTGACCACCAAGGTTTGGAAGAAGTGCATCTGGCTTCTCTTGTGCTATGATTTGCTCAAGTCTTGTAACATTCAGAGGTTCAATATAAGTTGCATCAGCCATAACTGGGTCTGTCATGATTGTTGCAGGATTTGAGTTTACAAGAACGATTTCATAGCCGCACTCTCGCAATGCTTTACATGCCTGTGTTCCAGAGTAATCAAACTCGCAAGCCTGACCAATCACGATTGGTCCTGAGCCAATAATCATTACCTTTTTGATATCATCACGTATCATTTTATGAACCTCTACTTATTCTTTTACATTAAAAAAAATCAACTACATGCAAAATCAACTTAATTCTCTGGTCGCACTAGAACAATATCTGCAACACTTCGTGCTCCGCGTGTCAACACCTCAAGCTTTGAGTCTGCTTGAAGAAGCTTAATTCCTCGAGAAGAAACATAAGCATCCATATAGTAGACTGATTCCTGCTTTAGAAGTGCATTATTGTATTCCAATGAGAACTCCACAGGGAAGTTATTGAAATTTGTGATTGTCTTTTCTGCCACAACCTTAACCTCACCGGTCAAGTCCTCTGTATAACAAAGCTTTATGGTTAGCTCATACGTTGCAAGAACAGGTATGCGCTGCAAACATGACACTGTACCAGTCAAAATTTTCATCTCAACAGGCGTTTGAATCACCTTATTTTCTTGCTCGTAAGGGCACCCACAAAGTAGGCAGGAAGTACATCCCCAAAATGCGAGCGAAAATAATACAAAAAAGGTGAACAAAATAAAAGTTTTTTTTCTCATTTTTAGGCCTTATTTTTCAAAAATTTTCCAATAGCAAATGCTGCGGTGCAACCGGCAGCTGCTGCAGTAATGGCTTGTTTAATCGTTCCAGAGACTAAATCTCCTGCTGCAAAAATGCCTTTTTGCGATGTTATTCCGTCTTTTGCAATTACAAAACCATTCTCATCCAAATCAACTAAATCTTTTAACCATAGAGTGTTAGGATTTCTTCCTCCTCCCTTAGCAATAAACACACCAGCTACAGGGATTGTATACTCTTCGGAGGTATTAAGGTTGCGAACTAGCACACCTCCAACACTTTTTCCTTGCTCAGAAGGCAAAATCTGCAGAGGCAGGGTCTGATTACACTCTGCCACATTTTTCAATGGAACCACGCGCTCAAGAATTGCAGGAGGAGCAGTAAATTCAGAATGTTTATTTATCAGCCAAACCTTTTCACAAACACCTGCCAAATATTCTGCATCAATGAGGGCTGCTTCCCCATCACCAATAACCGCGACCTCTTTGCCTTTGAAGAACATTCCATCACACACAGCACAGTGTGAGACACCCCTGCCCTCAAACTCTTTTTTCCCAGGAATATCTAAAGGCTTAGGGCTTGCGCCCATCGCTAAAAGGATTGCTTCTGTCTGAAGCTCTTCGCCAGAAGAAAGTCTTAAAGAAAATCCCTCATCATTAGGAAGAGGAGTTATAGCAACAGCCTCCTCATATTCAAATCTTACACCTAACGCCTCTGCTTGTGTGTGCATCGCAAGCATAAGCTCAAATCCTGATGTGCCAACAGAAATACCTGGATAATTATCAACACGAGCTGCTTGAGCAAGTAATCCCATCGGGCTTCCTCCCTCGAGCACCAAAGGAGAAAGTCCTGCTCTTGCAGTATAAATAGCTGCTGTTAATCCAGCAGGCCCTGATCCAAGTATTATGATTTTTTCCATAATTTAACTATGTATTTCCATACCATTTTTCGTAACAAGAAATACAACCCTACACAACATCTCAAACTATTACATAAACTCCTAAAACAATCAAGAAAATAATTTAAGTATTGCCTGTTTTTAATAAAAGAAATAACGAAATGCGATAATATTTAAGACAAATTTAATTAAGCGAACAAAATCACAAAAAATATGATAAAATAGTTAAGAAATAAGTGAATGTAAGCATAGTATTTGCATTTACTTTGCCACGAAGTTTATATTCTTCAAAAAACTATTGATATCAAAGCAACAGTTGTGCTATAATACGCCCAATTACTACAAATTTGTAGCAATCAACTCTGATGGAGAGGTGTCCGAGTGGTCGAAGGAGCAGCACTGGAAATGCTGTGTACCCCCCGGGTACCGAGGGTTCAAATCCCTCCCTCTCCGCCATTGAAACCTAATGCCTAGGTGGCGAAATCGGCAGACGCAAGGGACTTAAAATCCCTTGGTGGAAACACCGTATGGGTTCAAGTCCCAACCTAGGCACCATTTACAAAACATGCTGAACCAAGTGAATTTACTAGGGGTTCGGCATTTTTTTTGCAAACATAAAAAGTAATGTGTCGCACAATTGTCTTAAAAATAATTCTTCCGCGACACATAAATCACAACAAAAACTCAAAGAATATTCAATAGTAATGGTTCGTTGTATAATACTCTGATTTATCTAAATTCAGACAATATTTTAGCATTATATATGAGCTACAAATTACTAAGCGAAATTATATTTCATACACAATAAAAAAAACTTATTGATTTATAAAGCAAATAATAGTATACTTACGCCAATTTTCAAAGCCGAGGTGGCGAAATGGCAGACGCAGCAGACTCAAAATCTGCCGGTGGCAACACCATGAGGGTTCGATCCCCTCTCTCGGCACCATTTTTTATAGCGGGGTTGCCCGCTTTTTTTGTTTTATAAATTTGATAAAAAAAAACGAGATGTCTTGAACCAAAACATCTCGTTTTTTTATTATGTATAACGTAGAACCTCGTCAACAGTGGTGTAACCATCAAGAATATTGATAACACCATCCTCGCGCATTGTACGCATTCCTAACTCACGAGCCTTCTCACGAATTGCAAGCGTAGGGCTGCGATTTGAAATCATCTCACGGATTGGATCTGTAACTCGTAGATACTCATACAAACCCTTACGTTTACGATAACCAGCATGATTACATTGATCACAGCCCGCACCAAATGCGAACTGACGCCCAGCAACCTCTTCCTCAGTAAGCTCAAGGCGCTTCAAGATATCTGGTGTTGGATCATAGAACTTCTTACAATTTGTGCAAATTGTACGAACAAGACGCTGTCCTAGCACTGCCTCAAGTGTAGAAGCAATCAAGTATGGAGCAATATCCATATCTACAAGACGTGTCACGGCACCAGCAGCATCGTTTGTGTGAAGTGTTGAGAAAACCAAGTGACCTGTCAATGAAGCCTGCACAGCAATCTGCGCAGTTTCAAGGTCACGAATTTCTCCCACCATGATTACGTCAGGGTCTTGACGCAAGAACGCACGCAGTACCTTAGGGAAGGTGTTGCCTTGTACAGGATTGATTGGCACCTGAACAATACCTTCAATATCATATTCAACAGGCTCCTCAGCTGTTAGCAGCTTTGTGCCCTCTTTGTTGATACGACGCAAGCATGAGTAAAGCGTTGTTGTCTTACCAGAACCTGTAGGACCTGTAACAATAATAATACCATTTGGCTTTGTCACATCCTCACAAATTGCATTATAAAGATATTCTGGCATACCTAAATTTTCAAGGTCCAAAGACACAACTGAGCGATCAAGCACACGAAGCACAACTGACTCACCAAACTGTGTAGGCAAGCAAGATACACGAAGGTCAATCTGCCTGCCACCTACTGGCAGCTGAATACGTCCATCCTGAGGCAAGCGGCGCTCAGAAATATTCAAACCAGAGATAACCTTGATACGTGAAATAACTGGTAATGCAAGAGAACGTGGAGGTGGAGACATCTCATAAAGAGCACCATCAACACGATACCTGATACGGAACTCTTTCTCAAATGGCTCAAAGTGAATATCTGATGCACGTGCATTTACAGCCTGCTGAAGCACGATACCTACAAAGCGAACAACTGGTGCTGAGCTTGAAGCATCTGCAAGTGCCTTCTCATCAAGCTCCATATCATCCTTGCCTGTAATTTCCTCAAAGTCGGACAAGCCTGTCATGAAGTTATCCATTGCAGAGGAATCATCACCATAGTAGCGAGAAATACAATCGTGAATTTCTTTCTGACGAGCTAACACGAAGAAGATATCTCGTGAAAGCACAAAGTGCAATTCATCTGAAACAATTGGGCTTTGAATAGAATCGCAAGCAAGAGTAACTGATGTATCTGTCATTTCTACAGGAACCACATTATACATACGAGCTACGCTACCAGGAACAACCTTTAGAATTTCTGGCATGATATCAATACCTTGTAGAGTTGCCACCTCAAGGCTATGATATGAAGCCATCTCATTTAGAAGATCATCCTCAGAGACATATCCACCCTCAACAATAAGGTCACGAATTGCTCTGCCAGAGGAAAGATGCTCGGACATTAGCTCATCACATGTGGCATTGTCCAAGAGTCCACTCATTTGGCAGACCTCTAATACAGGATCTGTTTGAAAATTATCGCTCATCTCTAATTATACATCCCTTCTGGCATTAGCCCTGCTGCATTTCCTTTAGCTTATCAACCTGAGTATCTGGGTCACGAGACTTAGAAATTAGATCCTCATAGGAGATACGACCAGCCTTAAATAGCTCTAATAAATGTGCATCAAGCGTCTGCATACCAAACTTAGCACCAGTCTGAATATCTGAAGTAATTCGGTGAGTATTACCATCACGAATCATTGCTGCAATACTTGGTGTATTAACCATAACCTCAAAGGCAGCAACGCGTCCAGGCTTATCAATGCGAGGAAGAAGCAGCTGAGAAATAACTGCTACCAAGCCACCAGAGAGCTGCATACGAACCTGACCCTGCTGATCTGTTGGGAATGCATCAACAATACGATCAACTGTGCTTGCAGCACCTGTTGTATGCAATGTTGCAAACACCAAGTGACCTGTTTCAGCAGCAGAAATAGCTGCCTGCATTGTCTCCAAATCGCGCATTTCTCCAACGAGAATTACGTCAGGGTCCTGACGCAAGGCACGGCGTAGAGCCTCAGAGAAAGAAGGAACATCGGAACCAACTTCACGCTGAGTAACAACAGAACTCTTATGTGTGTGATAATATTCGATTGGGTCTTCGATTGTGATAATGTGACAAGCACGCTTCTCATTAATGTAATTAAGCATACTTGCAAGTGTTGTTGTCTTACCAGAACCTGTAGGACCTGTAACAAGCACCAAACCACGAGGCTTATAAAGAAGTTCCTCAATCTGTGGTGGCAAACCAATTACTGACAAAGGAAGCAAATCATTGGGAATCTGGCGCAATACTGTACCGTAATTGCCCTTACCCTTCAATACGCTGACACGGAAACGAGCCTTATCGCCAAAAGCCAAACCAAAGTCTGCACCACCATTCTCATTTACTTGGCGCATCTGGTCCTCAGTACAAATGCTACGAACAAGACGCTCTGTATCTGCTGGAGTAAGAGGAGGTGAATCTAGCGGAGTTAAATCACCGTGAATACGTAGCATTGGTGGAACACCCACTGTAATGTGAAGGTCGGAAGCATGCTCCTCAACAGCGAGCTCCATCATTGAATTCATGTCTAAAATATCTTCTTCCATAGCAATTAATCCTCATCACCCATTGTTACACGTAGAACCTCGCTCACGGTTGTAATGCCTGCAATCACCTTGCGGATACCATCCTCACGCAAAGTACGCATTCCTAGCTCGCGAGCTCTTGCACGAATTTCAGTCACACCTGAATTTTCAAAAATCAAGCGCTGAATTTCATCATCAACCTTAAAGATTTCAAAAATACCTTTACGTCCTTTATAACCGCTTTGAGAGCAGCGCTGACATCCAGCACCTCTGTAAAGCATTGCAGACTGAAGATCATCAACATTCAAACCTAGGCTACGTAGCTCCATTGTCTCTGGAGTATATTGTTCGCGACACTCAGTACAAATTGCACGAACAAGTCGCTGAGCCATAACAGCACGCAAAGCAGAAGCCACCTGGAATGGCTTAACACCAATATCAAGCAAACGAGTAATTGCACCAGGAGCATCATTTGTATGCAATGTAGAGAATACCAAGTGACCTGTAAGCGCAGCTTCAATAGCAATTGATGCTGTCTCAAGGTCACGAATTTCACCAATCATTACGATATTTGGAGCCTGACGCAAGATTGCGCGCAATGCTGCAGCGAATGTCATACCGATATCTGCATTAACATGGACCTGGTTAACACCCGTCATCTGATATTTAACAGGGTCTTCAACAGTAATCAATTTTCTGTCAGGTTTATTGATTTGGCCTAAGCAAGCATAAAGCGTTGTGGTTTTACCGGAACCTGTAGGACCTGTAACAAGCAAGATACCATCAGGCAAGCCAATTAACTGCTCAAATGTCTGCTGGTCATCTGTCATAAAGCCAAGCTCAGGCAAACCAAGAGACAAGTTCTGCTTATCCAAGATACGCATAACAATACTCTCGCCATGGCCTGTAGGAACAGTAGACACACGAAGATCAAGCTCTCGGCCTTTAACCTTGATCTGGATACGGCCGTCCTGAGGAATACGTCTCTCAGAAAGCTTCATATTAGCCATTAGCTTAAAGCGCTGAAGAATTGCACCCTGAAGGCGTTTAGGTGGAGCCTCTTGCTCACGCAAAACACCATCAATACGATAGCGGATACGGAAGCGCTTTTCCATTGGCTCTAAGTGAATATCGGAAGCACGTGAAACGAATGCGCGCATGATAATCTGAGCACAAAGCTTAACGATTGGAGCATCTGCCTCACTAGCTTGAGAAACGCCAAGCTGATCCTCGAGAGCAGAATCTTCTTCATCTCCTCCATGCTCTCCATTGGCAACTGCACCACCAAGCTCATTATAAATATCATCCATGTTTGCATCCTGATCAGGATACAACATGGTCATCATTGTAAGAATTTGCTGACGAGGAGCAACCACCGCTTCAACATTTTTGTCAAGAGCATAGCGAAGTCCATCAAGAGTCTCGAAATTCATTGGATCAGCAAGAGCAACAGTCAATGTTCCATCCATCTCATAAAGCGGAACAACTCTGAACTTACGAGCAATATCACCAGGAAGCAGTGCACGAGTAGCATCGCCCATATCAGCCTGTGAGATATCCACAAATTCCATACCAAAAGCCTGAGCAACAAAACCAAGAACTGTTTCCTCAGTTAGCTCACCATTTTTCAACATAATGTCAATTACAGACTCGCCTTCACCCGTAACATTTGTTGCAGCAACTTCTGATTGCTCTTGTGTAATCACATTATTCTCGAGCAAAATCTGTAATACATAATCATCATTCGAGGTCACTTAATGCTCTCCTTCTTAAAGTAAGTTAGCAAAACCATCATAAAAAACCGTTTTTAAGGCAAACATTCACGAACACCATTAAATAGACACAATGGAATATCCACCCTATTTTTGATTTATTATACCCTAAAATAGACCTATATTTCAACAAAAAACCACATTCTTAATTGATTAAGAAAGACTCTCAGAAATAAAAAGACAACAATAAAACAGAACCATGCTATTCAAACGCAAGACACTTTCGTAAAAATAGAAGAAAGAACCGGCATCTGCAATTAAGATTAATTTGGAGCCATCACATATGTATCTAACTACAAAATTTAGGCTTATACAAATACAAAAAAAATGACTTTGTCAAACTTTATCAAACGTTTGACAATTTTATTGACGGCTTAGTGTCTTTTTTGATAATTTAATAACAGATTTAAATCAATAATACTATAGTATTAACAAGATATTCTTCAAAGAATAAACTATGCCGAAGAAAAGATCAAAAGTAACACTTAAAATGATTGCAAAGGACGTAGGTTGCTCTACATCCCTTGTTTCTAAAGTATTGTCTGGTCGCATGGGCAAAAGCTCTGTAAGTCTTGATCTTGGACTTGAAATTAAAGACCGAGCACTAAAACTTGGCTATAAATCTAATCCTATAGCCTCTGCCCTGCGTCGCGGCAGCTCCAATACAATCGGCGTTGTTATATATCGTCACGATGGCCAGCCAGGTAGCGAAAATGTTGTCAGCATAATCGATGGCATTACCAGTGTTATAAATAGCACACATTTTCATTTACGTTGGCTATTCTTCTCTAATGAAACAGAATTTATTAACCAGATCAAATCCTTAGAAGATGTTGATGGAATCATAATCAACAGAGCCTATAGCAGCATTATTGGTTCTGACTTCTATATCAACAAACTGAAATCAGATGGCATACCAACTGTTTCATTCACTGATCTTAATAATGGCATTACATTTGCAGACATCTCACAAAAAGGCGTAGGCTATATTGCTGCAAAGCATCTTCTAAGCATTGGCTGCAAAAAAATTGTACTATTTAAGAATTCTGGTATGCTACCACGTTTTGAAGGCTATGTAGAAGCATTTAAGGAAGCCCAAAAGCCTATAGAGGAAACAATTATCATAGAAGATAAAAGCTATACTCCTGACAATATTCCAGCTCATATCAAAAAGCTTTACCAAAACAATTGCGAATTTGATGGAATTATTTGTAATTCAGACCTACAAGGAATTACGGCAATGAAAACATTGCTAGCTCTTGGAAAAAGAATTCCAGAGGACGTAAAGGTTGTTGGTGTGGATGACTCCCCTTTTGCTCGATATGGCATAATTCCTCTCACATCTATCTCTGGTAGGACTTATGACAGAGCTATGTGGGCAGCAAATGCAATACTTAAGCTCATAAACAACCCTAAAATGGAAATTGAAAGCACAACATTTGAGCCAAAACTCGTTGTTCGCACTTCAACAAAACAATTTAATAAATAAAACTAACAGCAATTCCTCTTGCAAATTGCGATAGGAATTGCAAAACAAGGAAAAACAATGAAAATATTATCAAAAATAAGTCAGCTGCTAGTAGCAACTGCAATAATATTCTCAACAGCTGTAGCTGTAAGTGCTGCTGTTGTTGAGCATGATTGGTGTACAATCACCAATAATGAAAGTATCAAGCCTGGTGAACAGCTTGTTGTTAAAATTAAAATCAAGCCAGAAAAAGTTAAGCCTGGTATGAAAATCAACTGCGACTTCCATTGGATGAAGAAAGATGGTTGGGGTGGTGTTACTGGCTTTACACATAACCAAACAGTTAAAGCTGGCGTAACAGAATACACCTTCACATCTGGCTTTAATTATAATGAGTCAATGGATCATATCGCTCCATATCTATTTTATTCAAAGAATGGCAACTTCGCTGACAAGATTGGAAATGCATACGGCAACAAGTTTCGCATTGCAGGAAATAAGCCTGCTGCTGCCGCACCTGCTCCATCAAAATCAGCTGAATTCAAGGGCAAAACAGTTAAAAACGAATTTGATTGGTGCACAATTGAAGCTGCTGAATCTATTGAGCCAGGACAGCCTGGTATTGTAAAGGTTACACTTAAGGGTGACAAGGTTAAGCCTGGCATGAAGCTAAGCTGCGACTTCCACTGGATGAAGCGCGATGGCTGGGGTGGAACAGTTGGTTGGAATCCTGCCCAGACTGTTGAGGCTGGTAAGAACACATATGTCTTCAAGAGTGAGTTCAAGGTAAACCAGACAATGGATCACTTCTATGGCTATGTATTCTACTCTAAGAATGGTAGCTTTGAGAATCGTATTAGTAATGCAAATGGTCCAAAAACAAAGTTTGATTTCTCAAATCCTGCAACATCAGGTATCACAAGACCTGCAACAGCTACATTCAAGAAGAGCTGGATGAAGATTTCTTTCAGCAAGAATGTTGTTAAGGTTGGCGAGGAATATGACTGCATCGTAGAGTACTACATTGACCCATCTGACAGCTGGGGCAACGGCACATCTCTTCAGGTAAATCCTTATGGTCCTTGGATTGATAATCCTGATGGCGTATACAACAAGCATCGCCACCACGTTCCATATCCAGGTCTTTGGACACAGACAAAGAAGGCTGAGGTAGGTAAGGTTGCTAAGCTAAGCTTCCCTCAGAAGATTACAAAGGCATTTGACTTCAATGCTACCCTATACGTTTGCCGCTTCATTGATTCAGATGGCAAGGGCTGGCCATGGGATTCACGTGCAGGTGGTCCTGGCGTTATCCAGACATATGACATCTTCTCTATCAAGTCAAAGGAGCTAGGTGGTGCAACATTTGGTGGTGTAGCTCCTAAAATCGCTGTTAGAAGAGGCGACACAAATCCTGCTTCATCACTTTCTCTAAAGCTAAAGGCTACAAATGTTGAGGGCGAGGTTATTTGGAACGGCTCTAAGAGAGTAACATTTGGTAATGAGAACGAAGTTCTGATTACACTTGACGGACTAACAACTCCTGGTGTATACCTAATCGAAGCTGAAGATGAAAATGGCAATGTTCGTGAGTCAACTATTGCAAATCTTCCTGACGTACGTAAGGCAATCGGTGAAGGCCGCTCACGCTTCGGTGTTACAGACATCTATTCTCGCGAGCTTTCAAGAATCGCATACAAACTAGGTTTCTCATACTGCCGTCACTTCACTGGCTGGAAAGGTCTTGAAGACAAACGCGGTGTTTACACATTTGAAGGTTTAGACAGAATTGTTGATAACAACAATGCAGAAGGCATCCTTCCTTGGATTATGCTTATCGGACCTCCAAACTGGGTACTTACAAACCCAGACCACCATGGTGCTGGCTATGAGCCATTCCCATTCAATCGTGAGGCATGGCGTGAGACAGCTGCTACCCTTGCTAAGCACTATAAGGGAAGAATCTTCGGCTTTGAATGGCTAAACGAAATCGTTCCAGGACATCTTTCTGAGGATCCTGTAGCTGACTATATTGACTTCTGTCGTATTGGTACAGAAGAGGTACGCAAGCATGCTCCAGAAATGAAGACAATGTCTGCTGGTGGTTTGTGGCCTCGTAACTTCCTTCTAGACCTACTTAGCGCAGGTTTAGGAAATCACATTGATATGCTACCTGTTCACTATGGACACCGTGGCAGCATCATCACAGCAAAGAACGATCTTGCTGCACGTGGTATCACAAATGTTTCTGTTATTGATAACGAAACAGCTGCTGGCTACACAGTATTCAAGATGCCACAGCTTGTTGCTATGACAAACAGCTTGAACCAATGCCGTCACGTTATGGCAAATTGGCCAGCAGAGCTTGCTGCAGGCTGCGAACTGATCATTTACTTTGGCGGCCGTGGTGATGCTTGTGGTAACTGGTCATATATGCTTGACATAAATACACCTCGCCCAGTTATGGCTTCTGTAGCTACAGTAATTGAAAAGCTTGGCCCTGCACGTCCTATTGGAACATATGCAGATGGAAGCAAGGGCTACGTCCATGTATTTGAGAAGAATGGCAAGGGTATTGTAGCTCTTCAACCAGCACATCGTGAAGATACACTAATGACTTTGGATTGCCCAGGAGTTAACCCTGCTACCCTAGTTGCAACAGACTACCAGGGTCGTACAGTTAAGCCTGTTAAGGTTACTGCTACAGCAGCAACTTACAAGCTAACAAATGGCATGGCAATTATTGTTGATGGTGCTCCATTAAATCTACATGCAGCACGTACTGCTCTAGAGATTGATGGTCAGGATGCTGGAACTCCTCAGGTTTCTGCAATGGTTATTGCAGGCCGTGAAGCAGAAACATCTATAAAGATTAACAACCCATTCACAAGTGAATTCAAGGGTGAAATCGCTATCGCTGATGCAACTACAAGAAAGCCTATCGCAGGAAAGAAATTCACTATCAAAGCAGGCGATTCTGCTCGCATCTCTCTTCCACTACCTATGAACGCTGAAAAGGCTGTTGTAATGGTAAAGGGAACAAATCTTGATGTAAGAACAACAACAAGCATCGCTATTGTTTCTGTAGATCCAAAATCTCTAGGCAACCTAGTCAAGAACGGTAGCATGGAAGGCACAATCGGCCAAAAGCCACACAACTGGAGCGGCAATGGTATTACAGTTACACCTCCAGGCTTTGGCCTTGGTACTGCTCTAAAGCTTCAGGGCGAGAGCTGGCAGCATGCTGTTCAGAATGTAGATCTTCCAGTTCCAGGAAAGAAATACCTATATTCTGCATGGGTAAGAAACGAGCACTTTGATGCTGGTAGTAACCTATCTGTTACTGACACAAACAACAAGGCATATACTCTATTCATGCCTGCAGTATTCTCTGCTGGTCAGAAGACAGATGGTTGGAGATACATGACTAAGATTGTTGACACAGCTGCTAATACAAAGTCTATCTCACCAACACCAGTTGGTCGTGGTAAAGGCAGAGTTTTCTATGACAACATCCGTGTAACACAATACAATGGCACAGAGTTTATGTCTGAAGCACTAAAGCTACCTGCTGGTAAGAACATCAAGATTGATGGTAAACTAGACGATTGGAACGTAAATTCTATTGAGCCACTACCACTACTTTGCGATAACCAGATTATCGCAGAGAAGGGCTATAAGTGGACAGAAGACAGCCTTGCTGGTGTTGGTTATCTACGTTGGGATGACAACAATCTATACCTAGCTATACAGGTGAAGGATGACAAGCATGTTGCAGATAAGACTGGTGATGACACACTAAAGTGTGACTCTATTGAGTTAGCTCTTCACCCATTAAATCGTCTTGATGGTGAAGATATGCGTGCATTTGAGTGGTTCATCAGCGCTGCATCACCTGGTGGCGGATCTGGTAAGCACACAATCTACCGCAATCCAAAGCACTCTGGTGGTTTGACAGCTGGTCAGCTAGCTAAGGACTCATCAATGTATGAAATCGTTGTTTCTCGCGTTGGAGACACAACTACATACGAGGTAAAGATTCCTTGGGCAGAAACAGGCGTACCTCGTCAAGCATTAGGAACACGCTTCGGATTGTCAATTGGTCTATATGACTGTGACACACCTAATGGTCCAACAGGTAAGATGATATGGGGTGGCGGTATCCATCCTATGTGGATCCCTGGTTCCTTCGGAGAAATTACTCTGATTGAGTAATTAAATTAAAAAGGTGTGGGCAGAGATGCTCACACCTTTTTTGTTTCTACAAATAAAGCACAAAATACTGTAAAAGCAATTATAAACTAAGAGATTAGGACAGCTTGCCAAAGCTCATTAAGGCGCTTAAGTGAATAGCCTGATTGAGCAAGGCGTGGCACCCATAGTGCAAGACGAGCCTCCTCTACTCCCCAACGATATGCCTGAAGTGCTGCCTCATTGTAGCTTGGGCGCGCACCATTAGCATAAAGCTCAATATAACGCTGCCACGCAATTCCAAATTCGCGCAACTTGCGCTCCTCAACATCTGGCTTAAGCTGTGCATTTGCCAGACGCGTCTCTACGCCCTCAAGATAACGCATCAATTGAGAAATATTTTTCATTGACACACTGCGCATATAACCAGGGAATACAAGCCAATTCAGTTGCTCTGTTACATCAAGCGCAGTAGCTTCATCTACATTATCTAATTGGTCCATGCAACTGTCCCATAGTAAAGCTATACCATGAGCCAACTCCTTAAGCTTACCAGCTAAAAGAGAAAGATGCTGCTGCTCTGATGAGCTAAGATTTCGTGGCTTAGTTAATCCTTGAGCCAAAATAAAATTACGCAAGACACCTCGTGCTAAATCCGCTGCTGTAGGAAGTAATGCAGCAGCAGAAGAGCTTAGTTCATCAGAAGAAGAATCGGACGCTTGCTCCAAACTTAATGAAGAAAGAGACTGCAATGAGTTAAAGCTCTGACCACTCTTTTTATTGTTTTTATTTGTGGATACACCACCGGCACCACCAATCATCTTTACTAGCGAAGGATTTTGCTTTAATAAGCCTTCTATAATGCGGCTGATTAGAAGCTGCTGAGCCTCATATGCAGAGCCTCCAACCGCATAATTTTCTGAGCTTCCAGCTAAGAAAACTCCTAGCTCACGTGCACCACAATTACCAAGCAACAGCTCTCGTGCAGAAACAGAATTTGGGAATTGCTCTGAAGTAAATTTTAATTCCTGCTTAGGCAGCTTTACAAGCTTTGATAATTCATCATAAAATTCATATAAGTCCGCTAGCTTACGTGTCTCGTAAAGCACCTTTTTATTTGCACTCACAACACGCCAACGAAGCTGCAGATGCTCTGTCGGTATTGCCTTTGCAATAACACACTCTGGAATATGACAATCCGTGGCAGCGTAGATAGCATGAGATATTGCTGCAGTAATTGGCATATTATACTTTGTTGCAGAAAGGCGCTCGTAGCATTCACTAACAAGAGAATCAACTCGATTTCTATAATTGCTTCCATCCATTAGCTGCAGTGCCGGATGAAGCACAGCTTGAGGAATTGACGTAATATAAAAATATACCAATTCATTCAAATAGCCAGGTACAAGCCAATCGCTTCTGATGTACTTTACAAAAGGTATTTGCTCTGGGAGCAATGTACAGGTAATACCATCCTCATCGGCACCAGGTGCATTTTTATATGACAAGCGAAGACGCTGATCTGAAATGCGAAGCTCTGCAGGGAATTGCTGTTTATCAGCCTGACCTGCTTCTATTGAAAGTGTTGGATTAAATATAAGCGATGACTTTTCTTTATGTGGCAGGGTGTTAACCCAGCGCTTAAACGCTGCCAGATTAACGCAATCCTCAGGAAGGCGTGCTTCATAAAATGCAGCACAATCTGTAGCAATGTCAGAAAAATCAATTTTACGAAGCTTTGCTGCTTGCTCCTCTGCTCTGCGAATATTTGAAAAAGTCTGACGCAAACATGGTGGCATATTTTCAGGAAGCTTGCACTGCGCAATTCCCTCAGAAATAAACAACTCTCGTGAAACAACTGGATAAAGTCTGGAAATATCTGCACGAGAATTTGTAGCAATAGTAAGTACGCCAAGCGTTGTTGTTTTTATTGCACGAGCAGTTCCTGTTGCTCCGTCCCAATATTGTCCTGTGTAATGCACCTTTGACACATGCTCTGCTGCCTTTTCTATCCATTCAATTTGAATTGGAGAGACATTACGAGCAAAGGTGCGTGAGGTATCTACAAGCTCAGCTGCCAGCAACCACTTTGGTGTGCGCTTCGCAAGACTTGATGCTGGGAAAATCACAAAAGGCTTACCATCTATGCCGACATACTCGCGTTTTTCGTCATCATACTTACCCACATTAGGTAGGAAGCCACAAAGCATTGCTTGATGAATATGAGCAATAGAACGAGACTCTGGGTCGCCAATCGGTGGAATTGTGGCAGGGTGTGATGCTTGCTTTGCATCCTTTGAGCCAGAATTGTGTCGCTCATGCTCAACAAAGCTCTTATGAAGTTGAAGACGGATTTCCTCCCATTCTAGGATACGCTTAAATGAGATATAATTTTTCTGGCAAAGTTTGCGCTTTTGTGTGCCTGAAATCTCTCCTGTGGCAGGGTGGAAAAATTCCCACAAACGCAGAATGCTATCAAAATCAGAATGAGGTGATTTGAATTGGGCATGTGCTTGATTTGCTTTATCCAATTCTTCAGCCGGGCGCACATACACAGTCTCTCCGGAGAGATATGCCACGATTGTAAGTGCTTCACTATATACGCCAAATTGCTTTGACTCAAGCAATATGCGTGCAAGACGAGGCTCAATATTGAGTTGGGCAATTGCACGGCCAAGTGGAGTAAGCTGGTAGGTCGTTGCACCAGTTTCCGGATCCGTGCCAGCAGGAACAATAGCCTTTAACCAAAGTAGCTCTTTATATCCCTCACGAACTGCAACATTTGCAGGAGGCTCAATAAATGGGAATGAGGAAATATCTCCAAGCCTACGGGAAAGCATTGTAAGAATTGTTCCTGCAAGCGATGTGCGGCGAATTTCTGGGTCAGTAAATTCAGAGCGTTTTTTATAATCCTCTTGAGCATAGAGGCGAATGCAAAGACCTGGCGCAATACGTCCGCAACGGCCTGCACGCTGATTTGCTGAAGCTTGCGAAATTGGTTCAATATGTAGCTTCTTAATGTGTGAGCGATAGCTGAAGCGGCTTATACGTGCAACTCCTGAATCGATTACTATTTTAATATTAGGAATAGTAACTGATGTTTCAGCAACATTAGTTGCTAAAATTACGCGGCGCTTACCCGGAATTAAAACAAATGCACGGCGCTGCTCTTGAGGAGGAAGGCTAGCCATTAATGGAATAATCTCGCAATCGGAAAGGAAGCGACCACGAAGTATTTCGCATGCTTCTTTAATATCGCGCTCACCTGGCAAAAATACAAGTATATCTCCACTGGCTCCAGAGCTAATTACATCAACTACTGCATTAGAAACAATGCGTGGAAGCTCTGTATCGTCATCTGCGTCCTCAGGAGGAAGATATTTATATGTAATTGGATATGTACGGCCTGAGATATGGAGAACTGGCGCATTATTAAAAAATTCGCTAAAGCGCTGAGTTTCAATTGTAGCAGAAGATATAATTACGCGTAAATCCTTACGCTTGAGCAAGAGCTGCTTTAAGTAGCCAAGAAGAAAATCAATATTAAGAGTTCGCTCATGGGCTTCATCAATCATAATGATGCCATATTGTCTTAGAAGCGGATCATTTTTGATTTCTGCTAGAAGAATACCATCAGTAACAAACTTGATGCGATTAGCTTTATCTGTTTGGCGTTGGAATCGATGCTGCCAGCCAACTAACTTTTGATTGCCTAATTCCTCCTCTACTCTCTCCGCTACAGAAATTGTTGCAACTCGGCGAGGTTGAGTACAGCAGATAAGACGCTTCTTTTCAAGCTCCATACAGAATTGAGGTAATTGTGTTGTTTTACCTGAGCCTGTTTCGCCAGAAATAACAATAACGCGATTAAAACGCATTGCATCAAGGATGCGTTGCTTATGCGCAAGAATCGGTAGCGAAAAGCTCTCTTCTGTATTATCGGACAAATTATTCACTATTTATATATAAAAAAGGGCAAGCTCATATTGGCTCGCCCATTTGCTTCAAATTTTATTCTTGTTCTTGGGCAACGACTTTATTGTTTTCCCAAACAGCTCTATAGCGATTATATTGAGAATCAATATAAATTCCTTCGCCCTTCACTAGGACACCATTCTCCCATCTGCCAGAGACATAAGAGCCATTTGCAAACTTGAATATTCCTGTACCATGAGGTACATTACCTTCCCAAGCACCAGAATAAACATCACCATTGTTATATGTAAAGGTACCAACACCAGAACGGCTGCCTCTAACAAACTCACCTTCGTAAAGAGTTCCATCTGGAGAATAAAGAACTCCAACGCCATGGAAATTACCAAATTTATATGAACCCTTATAATAAGAACCATTTGAAAGGCGATCTGTCTGAGGATCATCAATAAGTGCTTGAATATGCTGCTTCAAAGTAACTTGTTTTGCCATTACTTGCTTCTGCAAATTCTGAATAGTTTCATCTGAAAATGTTTTAATTGTATTCTCTGTGGATTTAATTACTGGTGCTGGAGCTTCCTCTTTAACAACAACCTGTTTAGGTGCTTGCTCCAATGCTGGCTCAACCTCTTCTACAACCTTTTCCTTTGTTACCTCAGCAATTTTCTTCACAGGAGCTGCAGTCTTTTTCTTTTCTGGAGCTACTGTTTCATTCTTTACTGGAACTGGTGTCTCTTTTTTCTCAGGAGTTTTAGCCACAACAGGTGCTGGAGCTTCAGCAATTACAGTTGGTGCATTTTTTTTCAATGCATCAATAATTGCCTTTTCTGTTGTCATATCAACAGGTAGCTTTCCTGCTGCATTAGCAATATCTGTTCTTGCATCTAATTTCAACAAAAGCACAACCATTTTCAAATCGTTTGCAGCAGCAGCAAGGTGGAGTGGCATATTACCAGAATTATCCAATGCATTTACATTTGCTCCCAATCTTGCTAAATTAGCTACAGAAAGAAGCTTTCCTGAGCGAGCAGCAAAATGTAATGGACTCCATCCATTATCTGCCTTTGCATCGATTATTGCTCCATTTTTTACTAAAAATCTTATAACATCGATAGATTCTTGCAATGCTGCCCAATGTAATGGAGTTGTATTATTCTTTTGTGGTGCGCGAACATCCACTGGAACACCTCTACGAACTAATTCATTCGCAGCGATAGCATGATTTTGAAGTGCAGCAAAATGTAAAGCTGTAAGACCTGTACGAGAAACAGAACTTAACTCTTCAGCAGTTGATGATTGAACTGTTTCAAGAATAGCACCAACATCATCATTTTTTATTTGCAAAAAAAGCTTATCTGCAAATTCAGTTGATGCAGAACATAGCTGCACAGCAATAAGAAATGATAAAAATAAAAATACTTTATTCATAGATTACGACCTTCAATCTTTTCTAAATTGTTATTGCTCTATATCTGAACAATTATTTTGTGGTATCAAAACCTTTAGCATATTTTGCTTTACAGAAACATTGAGCTCTTTACCTGCCTCAATAAGCTCACCATCGAGCAGTATTGGAACAGGATCCTCTCGAACAAGCGTTGCAGAAGCAACCTTCTTCATCGTAACATAAGGAAGACTCTTAAGTCCTGTTTCAAAAACACGAGTTATATGAGCTAGCATCATTGGCGCATAAATTGTTTCAGCATAAACTAGCTCTAGCTTTCCATCGCAACCACTAGCCTCTACATCAATAAATGCTCCGCCACCCCATCCAGATAAATTACCAAGAGTAAGCAATAATGGCTTTTTAATAACTACATCTTCCTCGCCCGGAATCAAAATTCTTGTCTTAGAAGATTTGTATGTAAAGAAAGAACCTATACCAGCCATTACATATGAACCAACACCACGCACAGGGAAACGATTATATAAATCAACCATATCTGTTTCCCAAGCAATGCTTGCACTAACAAGAAATGGATGTTCGTTAATATAGCCAACATCCATACCTACAACTGTAGAATTTGCTAGCTCCTTAACAGCATCAGATGGCTTCAATGATTGACTAAAATGGCGTGCCAATCCATTACCACTGCCTAAAGGGATAACACCTAGAACAACATTTGTTCCTATCAGCTTCTTACCAATGCTTGCAATTGTTCCATCACCACCACCAGCAATGATGCAATCAACGCCATCAGCTATTGCTAAATCAACAAGCCTATCTGACTCTTCCTTTGAGCTAGGAAAATACCAAGCAATATCATTAGAAACCCCACTCCAATGCTTTGCAAATGCTGCTTGCACCTGCATAAATGAAGTTCCAATGCCTGAACGACGATTAAAAAATACACGTACTTTCTTAAATTTCAATGCTTAGCCCCTAACAGCTCAGTTGGCCTAAAAATAACTATTTTACTTCTTGTCCATTCTTAATGAGCTGCTCACGTACCCAAGCATATGTCTTTTTCATACCTTCACGTAGTGAGTACTCTGGCTGCCAGCCAATTGATGTAATGCGATCAATAGCAAAATTACGAGATGCAACACCTACTGGACCATCTACAGACTTGAAACCAACTGTCTTTCCTGCTGCTTCAGCAGTATATTGAAGAAGCTGGCGAACTGTTACATTTTCCAATGTTCCAATATTAACAGCGCCCTCTAAATCGGAATGCATTAACATGTAAACTGCACGAACTAAATCTTCGATGTAAATGAAATTACGAACAGCTAAGCCATCTCCCCAAATTTCAACATCTCCACCATCCTCAGTTAAAGCAACCTTACGGGAAAGTGCTGCAGGAGCTTTTTCTCGACCACCCTCATAAGAGCTATCTGGTCCATAGCAATTTTGGAAGCGAGCAATACGAGCAATCATGCCATATTTACGACTAAATGCTTGAAGCATACGCTCAGAATAAAGCTTTTCCCAACCATACTCATTATCAGGAAGTGCTGGATATGCTGCAGTTTCATCAATCATAGGCTCGCCATGTTTCATATCGCGATAAACACATACTGATGAAGAGAAGAAGTAACGTTTAACGCCTATCTTTGCTGCTTCAGAAATCATATTCACATTGATAAGAATGCTGTTATGCATGATTTCACATTCTGCATTTTTAATAAAGCCCATGCCACCCATATCAGCAGCAAGCTGATAAACCTCATCAAAAGGTTTTCCACTATCAAGAGCTAGAGCTTTCTCACAATTTTCACGTTCACGCAAATCTAAAACAAGAAAATCATCTGCTTCTGTAGGAGAGAATTCTGGTAATTTACGATCAACACCACGAACCCAATAGCCCTTCTCTCTCAAAAATCTTACTAAGTGTGAGCCAATAAACCCACCTGCACCACAAACTAATGCTGTTTTCATATTAATTCTTCTATTTAGATGTACACCAAAAATTTCAATTATATTAACAAAATAACGGAAAAAATTCAATTATAAATAAAGCATTTTAATATAAGAATTTAACATAAATTTCGCAGCAAAATATAAGTACAAAGGCTTAATATACAAAATCAGCCACCAAAAATAATAATTTTGGAGGGGCTGATTCTGTCATATATTTGCACATTTTATTACAATGTAAGCTGAGAAAGCTCAGCATAATCCTCTACCACAAAGTCTGGCTTTATTTTTGCTGTGGCACAATCTTCGCGCTTGGAATATCCTGTCAGAATTAGCACAGTGCGCACACCAGCTGCAGCTGCTGCAGGTATATCTGTCTCTAAATTATCGCCTATCGCGACTGCTTCTTCGGCTGTAACACCTGCCTGCTCCAATGCTGCATCCATAAGTGCTCGCTCTGGCTTTCCTAGCATTACTGGAGCAACATCTGTGGCTGTCTGCACCGCAGCCACAATGCTGCCTGAGCCTGGAGCAATGCGACCATTCAAATGCAAGCGATGATCTGGATTTGTTGCTATAAACCTCGCTCCTTTAAGGATATACGTTGCTGCTTTGGCTAATTTTGAATATGTAAATTCGCGATCAATGCTTACAACAACATAATCAGGCTGCTCATCTTCTACAATTGTATGACCTGCCTCTTTTAATGCAATGCGTAAGCCATCCTCACCTACTACATACACCTTGGATGGTGTTGAAATATAGGAAGCAGCAGCAAGAGCTGTAGTCATCACATCGGAAAGTTCACATGGTATACCATAGCCACGAAGCTGCTCTACCACTAACTCAGGCACACGATTGGACCGATTTGTCACAAACATTGTACGAATGCCATTTGCATGACATTGTTTGATATACTCTGCGGCACCTGGCACCTCTTTTTCACCTAAATATACGGTGCCATCTAAATCAAAAATTATTAGCTTTGTCATTCTCTAGTCATTTCGCTTTAGAACTAATGCACAGCGCGATGGAACATACAAGCTTATATGTAGCACCTGCTCATTTCCCCATAGCGATGGCATTGTAAAATATGTCTGTGGCATAGAAACACGTTCATGTCCACCAAACTTGACAGAATCCGTTGTAAGCAATAGCTTATAATCACCAGGAGGAACCATAAGCTTCCAATCCGTATAGGATTTTGTTGGGTGGAAGTTAAATATAAAGAATAAATTACCACGAGAAAATGCAAGCAACTTCTCTTCCCCACTTGCATATAACTGGCGGGTATATTCTGTGAGAACCTCGCTATTCTCATTAAACAGCTTTAGCATTGCCTCATCAAAATCTGCCAAAGAAGAGAATTGCAGCAGTGGGTTATCACGCAAGCTCCACAAACGGCGTGCATGCGCATAGGAAAATCCA
>JAGCJJ010000092.1 GCA_017648065.1 Kiritimatiellia bacterium
AATGAACTATGGACGAGTCAATTTTACATGGCCAGAGGAAATCACATCTGAGCGTGGTTTTACAGAGCCATTACCACGTCTTTTTGAATACATCATTAAAAATGTACCTGAGCTAAAGCGTATTCGTTTTACATCAAGCCACCCATCAGGTGTTACAGATGAGTTAGTTCGTGCATTAAAAGATTTCCCTCAACTATGCCATCATGTACATTTGCCAATGCAATCTGGTTCAGATAGAATTTTGAAGCACATGCGCCGTGGCTATGACACGGAAAAATATCTTGCTGCACTAAAGAAGCTACGTGAAGCAATTCCTGACATAGCAATCACAACAGATATCATTGTTGGATACCCAGAGGAAACAAAAGAAGACTTTGAGGCTACACGCCGCATTATGGAGGAAGCAAACTTTGATAATTCCTTCATCTTCAAATATTCTCCTCGCCCTGGAACCCCTTCATCATTATTAGATGATGTTATCACTGATGAAGAGAAGCAGAGACGAAATCAAGTACTATTAGCGGATCAAGATGCACGAGCAATGCGCATAAACAATCAGCTTATTGGAACAATAACTGAAGTTCTTGTTGAAGGACCAAGCCTACGTAATAAAGAAAAGTGGTCTGGAAGAAATTCTCAAAATAAGATTGTCATATTTGAACCTAAAACAGAAATTTCAATAGGAGATTTTGTTTCTGTTAAGATAACCTCTGTACAGCCACAAACACTTTATGGAGAAACAATCTAAATTCAAATTTAGAATTTACAAATGACAAAAAATAAAAGCGTGGAAAATCAACCCCACGCTTTTATTTTTATCGTATTATATTCTTAGCTGACTATTACAAGCCCTGAAGAATTGTGATAACTACTGTTCCGTAGATATCCTCTGCAGAGCAGCCACGTGATAGGTCATTCACTGGCTTTGCAACACCCTGAAGAACTGGACCATAAGCAGTTGCACCACCTAGGCGCTCTGTAATTTTGTAACAAATATTACCTGCCTGAAGGTCAGGGAAGATAAGAACATTTGCATTACCTGCAACTGAGCTGCCAGGTGCCTTTGACTGACCTACAGAAGGAACGATTGCAGCATCTGCCTGTAACTCACCATCAACATCTGCATCAATACCTAGCTCAGCAAAGCGAGCCTTTGTTAGCTCTGTTGCCTGCTGCATCTTTGATACTAGGTCATGCTTTGCACTGCCCTTTGATGAGAAGCTTAGGAATGCTAGCTTTGGCTTCTTGCCTAGAAGTGCCTTGTAGCTTGTTGCTGTTGCTAGAGCAATATCAACTAGCTCCTCAGCTGTTGGGCAAGGATTTACAGCGCAGTCTGCATAAAGAAGTGTTGTATCGCCAGCTGGTGTTGGCTCACGCAAATCCATGATAAAGCAAGAGCTTGCTAGCTTGATGCCTTTTGCTGTGCCAACGCAGTGGAATGCAGAGCGGAGCATATCTGGTGTTGAAGCAATTGAGCCAGCAACAAAACCATCAACCAAGCCCTGATTCATCATCATATTACCGAAGTATAGACGATTTGTGCGAACAAGCTTTGTAGCATCCTCTTCTGTCATGCCCTTAGCTTTTCTTCTCTCATATAGAGCAGCTGTTAGCTGATCACCTAGAGGAGCTGTTGTGTAGTCGATAACCTCAACATTTAGACCCTCTAGAGAAACACCTGCCTTCTCACTAGCTGCAGCCAACTCCTCAGGAGTAGCTAGAACTGTAAGTTTACAAATTTCATCCTTACCTAGTAGGTATGCTGCCTTAATAACGCGTGGGTCCATACCCTCAGGTAGAACGATGTGGCGATTTGCTGCTTTTGCCTTTGGCTTTACTGTTTCTAGAAAATTCATTTTTTTACCTCAATCTAAAAATATTTACGTTAAGATTAATAGAAGAACTTAGACATTACAGACTTTGTTTCCTTAGCAATCATAAGCTCTTCGTCTGTTGGGATAATTAGAGCTGTAACCTTTGAACCAGGCTTTGAGATTGTGCAAGGACCACGAAGTGTTGCGTTTAGCTCTGGATCGATTTCACAACCTAATGCAGCAAACTGCTCAATTAGTGTTGCACGTGCCTCCTTAGAGTTCTCGCCAATACCTCCTGTAAATACGATAGCATCAGCGCCACCTAGTAGAGCATAATAAGCGCCAACGTAGAATACTAAACGATGTGTCCACATGTCTAGAGCTAATTGAGCAGACTCAACACCCTTTGCTGCGTTATTAATAATATCACGCATATCGTTTGAGTTTACTCCACCAACACCCAATAGACCACTCTTCTTGTTTAACAAATTATCAACCTCATCTACAGACATACCCTCGCGGATAAGTGTAAACACAACAGCTGGATCAATATCACCAGAGCGAGTACCCATTACAACACCTGCTAATGGAGTAAGACCCATTGTTGTATCAAGAACCTTACCATACTTTACAGCAGCGATTGAAGAACCATTACCAAGATGGCAAGTAATAATCTTTAAATCCTCTGGCTTCTTACCTAGATACTCAGCTGTAGCTAGAGTTACGAAATGATGTGATGTACCATGGAAGCCATACTTACGAATGCCGTACTTCTTATAGAATTCCTCTGAAATAGCATAGTGGCAAGCACTCTTAGGCATTGTCTGGTGGAAAGCTGTATCAAAAACAGCAATATTTGGTAGACCTGGGAAAAGCTCCTTACAAGCCTCAATACCGCCAATATTTGGTGGCATGTGCAATGGACCTAGTGGGACAAGCTTCTTTAGCTGAGCCATAACCTCTCTTGTAACGATTGTTGCCTTTGTAAAGACCTCGCCTCCGTGAAGAACGCGGTGACCCACTGCATCAACCTCCTCAAGGCTCTTTAGAACACCCATCTCTGGATCAATAAGTGCATCTGTTACAAGACGTAATGCAGCTGAATGATCTGGTGCTGCAACTAGCTGCTCCTGCTTTGCTCCATCACCCTTACGGTAAACCATATTTGCATTATCTGAGCCAATACGCTCAACTAAACCAGAGGCAAGCTTAGTCTCTGTTTCAATATTATAAAGAGTAAACTTTAGTGATGATGAACCTGAGTTAATCACAAGAATGGTATCTATTTTTTCCATAATTTTTTCCATAATTTATTAGTTATAGTTAAGCTATTACCTGCTTTGAGTAAAAGCCAAAAAGTGCCAGAAAGTATACTCTTTTCCTTATGCAAAAGCAACATAAAACCTAAATTTGAAAATCACAAACCAAATCTTATTTTATTTTACAATTAGTCTTTTTTTGAAGAATCATTTATATCTGCCCTTAGCAATTTAATATAACGCTCTAATTCTGTAATTTTTTCTCTCAATGCATTAATCCGAGATAAACTAATTGATACCATAAGCATTACCATAAATGGAACATAGAGCACCAAATCTTCCAAAATAAAATCTTCCAAACTGGTTGGAACACACAATGGATGAGAAAACATTATGCACAATGGCAACACAAATAATATTGTAGTGAATGTCCAACTGATAAAAACAAGCATAATATCCTCCATCTAAATATTATCTTCTGTAAGAATTTTATCTACACCATATTTTGCAATTACCATCTGAGCCCAAATACCTGGAGCAAACCCAATTTCTTTTCCTTCATAATCATGAAGCTTTGAACATACCCCACAGCTAGGTGAACGTGCCTTGAGTAAGAAAAATGATATTTCCTCACCATCCAATTTTGCTAGCATCTGTTCGCAAACAATACGGAGCTTTTCTGTGACATCAACACGGTTTTTTGTGCCCATTACGCGAATCCCCGCCTCTCCCATATCAACTAACTCAATGGTCTCTCGAGGGATTCCTAAGCCTGCTTCAACCTCTGGACAGAAATGTATAACCTCGTATTGCTCATGTAAAGCATCAACACCTCCGACCAAATTCTTGTCAGTGCCATCATAACGCGTCTTATAACCAAGCAAACAAGAGCTTACAACTATCTTACTTTTCTTCATTTTTTAGCTCGTAGATTTTCAGCTCAGTAAAGCACTGACCAAAGCTTGGAACTGTTTTAACTAAAGTGTACTTTCGATTCAACACTTCATTAAATTTATCTAGAAGCTCAGGAGGGGTTTGTGTTGTTGATGGGCAAAAGATTGCAAAACCATAGCCACTGACTGCAGCAACTTCATATTTGCCTGACTCAAGCATTTCCAACATTGTTGTGAATGTATGAACCTTTCTTGCACGTGCCTCATCATCTGTCATCCAACAGCTATATTCAAACATAGAGAATGGACCTAGCTCCAAACCAGGAGCAACCTTTCTTTGTGCCTCAACAGCAAGATATGCATCTTGCGTAAATAACACGGCATCCTCAGGTAATTTTTCACGAAGTTCAGCACCTATGCGTTTAAGCTTTAGAACCTGTGGTTCATCCTGCATAACAAACCAAAATCTATCCTGACGCTCAAGCACCCAGTTCATACACATAGGAGAACCAACTGCAAAAAACCCTACAGACACCAACACAATCAAAACCAAACCTTTATACCATGCCACATTACGAATTGCCAACGCAAAAATTGCTGCAACTATTACTGCAAACAAAGGCATACCTGGAGTCTGATAATCATCATAAGGGAATGGTGCTGTGCCATGAACAAAAAGAGTTGCGAGAAAGGCAAAGGCAATAATAACAACAAAAAGGTGCTCTATCGCTGTTGATTTAACCCACCCTGCCACACGAGTAAGCATACCTTTGTTTTGATTTGATTGATGCTGTCTTTTAGTTGTAAACCAAACAACAAGTGCGGATGCTAAAAATAATGCAACCATAGGGAAATACGCTTGCAAAAGACGCGATGCAAAACCACCCATTAACACAAGTCTATAGAGCAAATCAGGTGTTTCTCTATGCATATGATATGTTTGACAAAATACAAAATTATCGAATGAAGACAAAAGCACAGGAACAAAAATTATTGCAAGCATTACTACGCCAGCAATACCAAATCGGAGCCATGCAAAGCGCAACTCTTTCCTTCTGCAGAAGATTAAAAGGCAAAATCCAACTGCTGCCAGAATTACACCTAAAGAAAGTCTTACTCCAGCTGCTAATGCAAAAAATGCTGCAGCAATCTCAAAGCTAAAGCATTTCCGGCTGACTAAAGAAAACATACCAGCAGAAACAAATAATCCAGCTAAAGCATAGGTCTTTGGAATTGCTGTAAAATATGAATATACAGGACAAAGGCCAAGCAATGACATCGCAACTATTGCAGCACTTCCCTTGCGACCATTTGGAGCAAGACAATACACTGCCACAGAAGCAAAGAAAATACCAAGCATACCAAGAATTGCGGTAAAGACTCTGCCACCAAGCACACCATTTGAAGCCCACAATCCACTAAAAACGCTATAGAAATATGGCATTACTGGGGCTTGTGTATATGCAAAATCCTTATATGGTTGCATACCTTGCGCTGTATTAATTCCTGCAAGCAAATACCAGCCTTCATCTTGGTTTAGCGGGCCAAGCACTACATTTATACAATATAGTGAAAGAATGCCTAGCATAACAATGCCAGCAAGCCAATACAAAAATATCGAGCGCTTCTTTTCCATAAACTCTATTTTACAAACTCAGCAAAAGGCTTCAATGCTTTAATACCATTTGCATGACGGATAAAATTACCACGGTTTTTAGCTCGCATTGCAAGAATTGCCTTTGTAATCTGCAATTCCTTAGAGCTATCTGGCTCCGTACGTAAAATATTATACATCTCTTCAGCAGAAGCTTTAGCTAGTGGAATTGTTATATTACGAGTCTCTGTTGAACCAACCTTACGTGCAATGCAAATAAGCTCTCCATTAGCATATCCTTGAGCTTTTACTTCAAAGGTCTTCCCTGCTATTGTAACTTTCTTAAATGCTATTTGAGTTTGACGAATCAATGCAAAACCAACAGCTTCCACCTCTAGGACAGCAGCATTCAATGTCATTAATATTCCGCGACATTCTGCACGATTAACTCCTGGTTTAGAAGCATATTCATCAAATATTTTTTTAACCTCTGCACGAGCCTCTGTGAGTGGCTTTGTTGAAAGCACTTCATATACCTTACGAAGCATTTCATCACGAGGAGAAACTTCCTCTACTGTTATTGATGTAGTTTCTGTTTTTTGTGTTTGAGTCACTACTTCTGATGTTGAAGAAACAGAACTAGCAACTGTATCACCACTACTTGCTACATTTTCAACAAACTCATCCTCTTCAAAGTCACTAAGTTCAGAAAGATTCATATCCTCTACCGTTGATGCTGCTACTTCATCAGCTGCAGAATTATCATTAGCAATTTTAGAAGACTTAGATAGAGGAACAACAGGAGCCTCCTCATCCATTACTGGCTGTGAGATTTCAACTGAACCTGCAGGTCCAAGCTTTTGCACTATTGTATAAATACCACCAACGAAAAGCAGAACACAAACCAATCTTGTTAAAAGCACCACAACTCCAGAAGGACGCATATTCACATAGCTCTTATAATTACTTTTGCGAGCTGCCACTGGTTGCTTTGGAATAGAAGTACTTGTTTTTGTCTTTTTTACATCCTGCTTAGCAAATTGATTCTTTTGTTCTTCTACTTGTACTGGATTCTGATTTTCAGAAGGTTGAACATTACGGACTGTCTCTGCATAAGCCCCAGATGCTATCGGAGCATTATTTACAGGCACTCCAGGAATAATTGGTGTAATAATTGGTGACTGATTTTGTGGTGTAAGTGGTGCCATTGTCAAAGGAGCCACACCTACAGAAAGCAAATCAATTGTGCTTCGAACAGCTCCATTAGGTGGCTCCTTACGTAAAGGACGACCTGCAAGAGTATGCTCAATATCCTCTACCACATCTAACCACCAAGCATAACGATCATTAGGACTCTTAGCCATTAATCGAGCAAGAATATATACTACATCATCAGAAAGTGTAGGATTCTTGAGCTTTGGATTTGGCAAATGACCAGAACGCTGCAGTTCCAAAATTTTCATTGGATCTCGCTCTTCATCAAAAGGAGATGTTCCTGTAAGCATCTGGTACAAAGTTGCACCTAATCCATACATATCTGCATGAAAATCTATAGTTGGAAGGCAATCTATCTGCTCTGGAGAAGCATAATTCGGAGTGCCAACAACCATACCATCATCAAAAGCAAGTGGGTTTACTCCAGGTTGAACAATTGTTGCACTATTGAAATTGAATATTTTTATATTACCATCTGCCGAAATACGAATATTTTCAGGCTTTAAATTTCTATGAACAAAACCAACCTGTTTCCATGCTGCATCAAGTGCCAAAGCAACTTCCTTAGCTATTTCTAATGCTTTCCCAGCATTATATGGACCATTCTCTTTGATAACTCGGGCAACAGATACACTGTAAGCATTTTCAAAAACAATATATGGCAGACCATCTTGTGTAGTTGAAATATCAATCACAGGAGGGAAATTATTATGTTTCAATCGAGAAATTGCTCGCGTAATTGTAGAAAAATGATTTACGAGATTAGCATCTGCTGCCGAACGATCCTTCATGACCCAAATACTTACATTTCTATCTAAAGAAATTTGGCGAGCTGTCCAAATCGTAGTATCTGTTGTTCCGCCTGCTTGCTCTAATATCTCATAGCCTTCAATTTTGATTGACATAATCTGCTACCTTTGATGTTTTCTAAATTATTTTTATAGCGCTTATTGGTATAAACGCATATTCAACTAATCCTCTACGGTATAGAACTGATAGATTGTTGTTGACTGGTATACCTCTCCAGGATTTAGTCGAATTGATGGGAAGCCTGGCTGATTAGGAGAATCTGGAGCATGCTGTGTTTCCAAGCAGAAACCCATACGCTTACCATATCCACGACCACCCTTACCAATTACCTTCTTTTGGCTTAAGAAATTACCTGTATAGAACTGAACACATGGCTCTGTTGTCCAAGTTTCCATTTGGCGACCACTCTCTTCATCCTCTACAACAGCACATAGTGATAGATTTGCACCTGCAGGCTTACTAATCACAAAATTATGGTCATAACCACCAGCTACTTGAATTGCAGGATGCTTTGCTCTTACGCGCTCACCAATTTTATGTGGTGTAAGGAAATCCAAAGGAGTACCTTGTACAGGAAGAACTTTTCCATTAGGAATTAATCCAGGTCCAACATCTGTATAGCGATCGCAGAATAGCTGAACATAGTGATTATCTACATTTTTCTTTGCGCCATTTAAGTTAAAGTATGCATGATGAGTCAAATTTACTAATGTTGGAGCATCTGTCATTGCCCAATACTGAATTCGCCATGCATTTGTATCTTTTAGAGTGTAAACCACGCGAACAAACAAATTGCCTGGGAATCCACCTTCTCCTGCTGGGCTCAAACGAGTAAATTCAATTGCTGGGCCTTCTGGAGTATCAAATTGACGAGCATCCCAAATTACTGAATCATAGCCTCCATCGCCACCATGCAAGCAGCACTTGTTAGGACGCTTTCCTGAATTAAGTGCTAGCTTGTATTCCTTACCATCTAGAGAAAATTTACCTTCAGCAATACGATTTCCTACGCGACCGATTAATGCTGAGATATATCCATCCTTAAGGTGATCCTCAGGCTTATCAAATTCAAGTACTACATTTTCAAATTTTCCATTTTTATCTGGCGCAGTAAGAGACATTACAATGCCTCCAAGGTTGGAAACCTTCATTGTCATGCCATTTTTGTTTGTCAAAGTAAAAATTTGTGGTTTTGCTGTCATAAAATTCTCCTAAAAAAAGAAAGCTTTTTCCTTACCTATTTATATTAGCAAAAACCAATCGTCTAAAACAATGAAAAACTGAAAATTTATCACTGGTTATTTACAAAAAACAGCAATTATTCAGCCTTATTAAAAGACACTGATACGGCCTAGCCCTACTCGTAAGTGAGGTTGGGTCGAAAACAACAATAAAATGAATTAAATTAGAGTCTAAGTGTCTAATGTTGAAAACAAATTATTTAATTTTACCGCATACTATTACAAAGCTATGCTTATTCTCGTTCAGATAGCTCTGCCCAACGGTCAACTAGCTGCTCCAGTTGTTGCTCCAGTTCTGCCATTTGTTGGGCCTTTTGTACTGCAATTGCAGGCTGAGTTGCAAATAATTGCGGATCATCTAGCTCTGCTTTTAATGCAGCTAATTCCATTTCTAGGCCCTCAATCTTTTCAGGAAGCGCAGCCAGCTCTCGCTTTTCCATATAGCCAAGACGATTTGATTTTTTCCGTTCTGGCTCTGACTTTTCCTGTTCCTTCTGCTCTGCTTTTTGCTTATCTTGCTCTGCCTTTTTCTCAACCTTACGTTGACGCAGCCAATCTTCATAACCTCCTGGGAATACCCCAACAGATCCATCTCCCTCAAGCACAAGCGACGAAGTGACTACATTATCCAAGAAGGTTCTGTCATGGCTTACAAGTATTAAAGTACCACCATAATTTAATAATTGCTCTTCAAGTAGCTCAAGTGTCTCAATATCTAAATCATTTGTCGGCTCATCCATAACCAACAAATTACCTGGATTTAGAAATAACTTTGCCAAAATAAGTCGAGCACGCTCTCCTCCTGAAAGTGCACTGACTGGACATTTAGCACGCTCTGGAGTAAATAGAAAATCCTGTAAATAGCTGAAAACATGGCGGCTGACACCATTTACCATCACTTGGTCCTTACCCTCTGCAAGGTTACTAATCACAGTGCCGTTCATATCAAGTGCGGCATGAAGCTGATCAAACATAGCTAGCTCCACTCTGCTACCCAATTCAATCTCTCCAGAGGTTGGTTGTAGCTCTCCGGCAAGTAACTTTAGAAGTGTTGTTTTTCCTGTTCCATTCTTTCCAATTACACCAACACGCTCTCCTCGAAGAATATTTCCTGTGAAGGCTTTTACTATTGGCTTATCATCGGAGTATGAGAAAGACAAATCTTTTACCTTAACCACCTGCATACCAGAGCTTGAAGCAGCTCCGATTTGCAGCTTACTTACACCTGACTGTTGTCTACGTAACCTAAACTCCTCACGTAACTTACGTAAAGCCTCCACACGCCCCTCATTTCTTGTAGTACGCGCTTTTACACCACGGCGAATCCAGGCCTCTTCCTTTTCAAGTTTTTTGCCCTTGCGAGTCCAATAAACCTCTTCATCTGCCAACAGTTCAGCCTTGCGCTTAAGGAAGGTGCGATAATCACAATCCCAACCCGCAAGACGGCCTCTATCAAGATCAAGAATGCGTAAAGCTGTCTTTTGAAGAAAAGCTCGGTCATGCGTTACAAACAAGCAGGCACAACGTAATTTTGCAAGCACGCCTTCAAGAAAGATAATAGACTCAATATCAAGATGATTTGTAGGTTCATCAAGTAATAATAATTGTGGATCAGTAGCGAGAGCTGCAGCTAAGCGTACACGACGGCGCATTCCACCAGAAAGGCTGTTAAATTCAGCAGAACCATCTAATCCTAAAAGCGTTACATAACGGGCAGCAAGTGGAGTAACAACTCCGTCAACAAGAAGAAGATCCTTTGTTACAATATCCATCACTGTTCCCGGAGTGTCTCCAGGTACATCCTGAGAAAGAAAAGCTGTACGTAAATTTGGTGCACGAATTATCTCTCCAGCATCAGGCTCGATAATTCCTGCTACCAACTTTAACAACGTAGATTTACCCTCGCCATTTCGACCGGTAATACATGTGCGCTCTCCCTCCTCTACGGAAAAAGTTACATCCTCAAGGACAGATGGACCACCAAATCCTATATTTACATTACGAAAAGTTATTAATGCCATAAAATAAAAACTATATTTGTTAAAACCCGTAAATAATCTATCAAAAAATAATTTATCTTGTCAAAGACAAGTAGGGTCTCACTTATATTAATCCATACAATAATACTTAATAGATAGGAGACAAACAACATTTTCATGCTAATACAAATATGATTTTGCAGCGAATATTTAGCATAAATATTTAATAAAAAACAAATATAATTCAAACAAAATTTTCTTGCAAACAATGCAAAAATATGTAACAATAAGTACATAAAAGATGGGTTTATTTTGCGGTTTATGATATAGGAATTACATTATTTTGCAAATATAGAAAGATAATTTAAGGCAAACCAACAAGCCTGTTTTTGGGCACGGAAAGGAAATTTATATGGTTCAACAACACAACAAAATTTCTCGACAGACAGATTTTGTAGCATTCAATGCAATTGAGCATGTAGAAGCTTCTTTGAATTATCTAACTAAAATGACTGATGCAAAATTGGGATATCTTCCTTATTGGTTTGTATCATTAAGCGGAGGACCTGCATTTGCTGAACATAATCGAATAGATGATGCAGAGCTTGTCGCATCCTGGTATGAAGGAATTTCCTCAGCCCGTGAAATTTTAAAGACGCACAATGGTGCAGAAGTTGAACAAGCGCTTTACGATAAGCTAATAAAAGAAGGCTGGGATTCAAAAACAGGACTTCGCTTCCCTATTCAGCGCCCTTGGTCCCCAGAGCTTACATACTGCACTATTCATGAACAAGCATATGTTCTTTCCGCACTTGTTCGAGCTATTTCTATTGACCCTAAAGATAGCAGTGCTATAAAGCGTGCAAAAGGTCTTGTTGATGGATTAAACAAGCTCGTAACAAAGCATACTTCTCGCGCTATGTGGTTCGGACAAATTGAATATACGGAGCCATCTCTTTCTTTCCCTCTTGATGTTTACATTTTAGGTAAAGGTTTCAGCAATGAAATTAATACAGGTTGGGGCGATAGTGTACTAAGAAATGCAGCTATCATCACACCACTTGTTGACTATTATGAATTAACAGATTATGAGCCTGCATTAGAGCTTGCTATTGGACTGTCAAACCACCTAACAACATATAGCCACTACTTGAATTTCAAAATGGAATTTTTCGGACATGTTAATTCTGCACTATGGATTTCTTCTGGCTTAATCAAACTAGGTCGAATTCTTACTAATGATCGCTTTGTAGCTCGTGGCAAAGCAATTTATGATTATGTTCGTAATTATTGCTCTGCATTTGGATGGGTTCCAGAGTTTATGCATTGGCAGCTGTTAGCTGACGAGCGCTGCGAAGCTTCATGTATTAAAAATCTAATGCGCAGCGCACAAGAGCTTGTACTAAGTGGTTTCCCTGAATATTGGGATGACATTCATCGTTTCTGGCGCAATCATCTAGCAAACAGCCAGTTAACCTACACCAATTTTATTAAGGAAGACAATTCTATTGAGGACACAGAACAGCGCACTTTCAAAAATATGCGTGAGCGTGTTAAAGGAGCTGGTTTTGGAGCATCAATGCCAAACACCGTTGAAATGAATAGATTCAACACAATTTCAGGCTCTTCTTCTGCAGCTATTCCTATTGCTATGCTTATGGCATGGAAATCAACTATTGAAAGTAATAAGAATATGGTTCTTATTAACTTCCCAGTTAATATTGAAACCCCTGATGTTAAAGTTGAGGTTGGCTACCCTAATGCCGGTTATATCCGCGTAAAGCTTAATCGAGATTGTCGCGTAATTCTACGTATCTATCCATGGATGCCATCCCCTCATGAAGGAACAATTGACGGACGCCCTGCATGCTTGGAGCGTAGAGATGATTTAATTGCATTCTCCCCATCAACAAAGGGAACAATTATTGAACTAAGACACGAATTAAAAACACGCCGTATCATGGAAAATGTTGGTGGTATGAGCTATTTTGGTTTATGGCGAGGTCCGGAAATGGTTGATATTTTACCTCACGCCAGCTATGGTTACAGACTATATCAGCGTGCTGTTGACGGAGAAAAAGACTATCCAAATATAGCTAGCAATATTTCTCCACTGAACCGAAAAATTGAAGTTATTCCAGAGCCTCAACCATTGAAGGAAACAAGATTAAATCGTCGCCGCGCACCACGTTCATAATATAGATATAGAATATCGCGTCGTAGATATTAGTCAATGGGGCTCCCCCATCAACCTAATCTGTTGGGTCGAGGCTTTTGCTCTCGGCCCTTCTGTTTTAATAAAATCCAACGTATCATTATGTCTTTACCAACACAATTCAAAAACAGAAATCATGCACTAGTACTTGGTGCAGGCATCAGTGGATTATCTGCTGCATCTCTTTTAATATCCAAAGGATATAAAGTAACTGTTTTGGGCAGTTGCAATAACGAAGAGAAAAAGACACAACTGGCAACACTTGGCGTCAAATTTGATGTTTCGGAAATGGACTCATACATTCAAAACTTTTGTGATTCCAAAGAAAACACATCTAAAATTTTTGCTGTACTAAGCCCTGGCATCAGCCCAAAATCTAATCCAATCAAACTATTGTATCAAGCACAAATCCCTATTATTGGAGAAATGGAATTAGGGCTTACTCTTGGAGATAAATTACTCAAATTTATTGCAATAACAGGAAGTAAAGGGAAGAGCTCAATCGTAAAACTTATTGCGGATACACTTACCCAAGCAGGTAAACCAGCCATACCATGTGGAAATTACGGAACAGCCACCTGCAGTGTCGCAGAAACGAATGAAAGTGTAATTCCTGTCGTTGAATGCAGCAGCTTTCAATTAGAAACCACAACCTCTGAATTTTCACCTTATGCGGCTCTGTTATTAAATCTTTCTCCAGACCATCTCGATAGACATTCCTCTATGGAAGAATATCGTGATGCTAAACTACGTATTTTCTCACACTGCTCAGGAATAAAGCTTATTCCTGAAACTTGTGATTACAATATCGACGAGTCAATTACAAAACAAGGCATGCAAATTGATTCATTCACACGTTTTGGCACCTCCCCTTCTTCTGCTTACAAGTATATTGAAGGTAAAATCTACATCTCTGCAACAGGAGAATATATAAACATATCTGGAAGCTACTTTGACAATTCAATTATTGGCCCCGGAGCAGCTGCTGCAGTAGCAATTCTATTAGAATATGGTTTAACTATCAAACAAATTGAAGACGGCTTTAAGAATTTTGTTCCTCTAAATCACCGAATGCAAAAAATACGCGAATTAGAAGGAGTTACATTCATTAATGACTCAAAAGCCACTAGCATAGCAGCACTTTTTGCTGGTTGCAAAATGGCATCAAAAGCCAAAAAACCGATTTATTTGATTGCTGGTGGAAAATTAAAAGAAAAAATATCATTAAACGCAAATGATTTAGTAGATTTTTACGTTAAAAAAGTGTATATTATAGGTGAATGTTTAGAGGAAATGGCGAGCGCATGGGAAAAAGACATCGCTATTGAGCGTTGCTACACCATGGATGTCGCTGTAAATCAAGCATTTAAGGCAGCAAAAGAGGAAGAAAGCATTATTCTTCTTTCTCCAGGAACTGCCAGCTTTGATCAATTTAAATCTTATAACCAACGTGGAGAATGCTTTACTAAATTGGTAGAGCAGCTATAATTCGGATTATAGTCTTCCAAACTCAAGGAGTATATACATGAACAAAAAACTAACTACAGCTATGGCTGGTAATATTGCTCTAGCAATGATTATGGCAACAGGCTGCCAGTCTCTAATGACAAACCGTACAGCAATGGGCTCAGGCGATGATGATCCTTATTCTTCAGCACCTGTAGTTAATATCGAAGAAAGAGGAACCTCTACTCCTGACCAAATAACACCAAAAACACTTGGTGAAGAAGCTTATGCAACAGTAGCAGAGGCAAAGGAAACTGCTAAGAAAGCAGAAGATGATACTGAGGCAAAGATTGCTGAGGCTGAAGAAAGTGCTAATGAAAAGATTGCTGAGGCAGAAAAGGATGCTAAAGAGGCTGTAGATGCTGTTGACGAGCAAGCAAAAAAAGAGCCTTCATATCAAAAGTATATTATTCCTGCAGATTACAAGAACCCAACAGAAGGTCTAACTCCAACTAAGGAGCGCCCAGATCGCTCTGCTAAAGAAGAAGAAGAAAAAGCTGAAGCAGCAGATGCTCCTGCAACTGTTGACGAAGACGGCAATTTCACATACATTGTAAAATCAGGTGACTGCCTATCTGTTATCGCAAATAGCAATGGTGTAAAAACAAAAGAGCTAGCAAAAATCAACAACATCAATGTTGACACTCCTATTTTTGTTGGTCAAAAGCTAAAGATTCCTGCAGGTCGCAAGCCTTTCGAATCAAAGAAGGAAGAAAAAGTTGAGACTCCTGCAGATGATTCTGTTTACGTAGTAAAATCTGGCGATTGCCTATCTGTCATCGCTAAAAACTATGGCGTAAAGACATCTGATTTCATGAATGAAAACAATTTAGAAAATGCAAATCAAATTTATGTTGGCCAAAAGCTAAAGATTCCTGGAAAGGCAAAAAAAGCTCCTACTGCAGAGACACCTGCAACTAACGAGCCTGCTCCAACAAAAGAACCAAAGAATGAGGTTGCAAATGAGGCTCCTGCTCCTGTTGCAGAAAAAGAGCCAGTTAAGAATGACCCATTCGATCTAGATCAGAAGACAGAAGATAAATTTGCTCCTGCTGCTCAGGAAGAGGCACCAGCTCCTGCTACAGAAACAAAGGAAAAGACAGAGGCAATCGTAGTTCCTCCTGCTCCTGTTGAGGCAGAAGAAACTGTAGAAGAGGCAGACCCATTTGATATTGATAGCGTTATTCAAAACTTCGAGAACAATGCACAGCAAAAAGCTAACGAAGTAATCGAGAAAATTGAAAACGTAAAAGTTGAAAAAGGTGACACTCTTGAGCTTATCGCAGCAAACTACAGCACAACTGCTGAAGAGCTACGCAAGCTAAATGGCTTTGACAGCTCTAAGAAGCTAAAGGCTGGCGAAATCATTAAGATTCCTGCTCAGACAACAAAGTAAACCCTACAGAATAATGAAGCTGGCAATAAGTCTACTGATTACATCTGTACTTTTACTTTCATCGATTGGATTAGTAATGATTTTTAGCGTGAGCTCTGTTGAAGGGCTCCGCATTTACAATGACTCATACCACTTCTTAAAAAATCAAGCATTATTCTTTATTGCAGCACTTACTGTTGCAACAATTATTTTTGCCATTCCTCTTGAAAAATGGTTTTCAAAAGGAATGGTTTATTTTTTAATCGGAGCTATTCTCATTGGTCTGATTGTTGTACATATTCCTGGATTAGGCAAAGAAATCAAAGGCTCAAACCGTTGGGTACAACTTCCTGGAATTAGCCTTCAAACCTCTGAATTTATTAAAATCTCTGTCATCATTTTAATGGCATGGTGGCAGGGTCAGCCATGGCGAAAAAATGCGGCTTTCAAAGAGGGCCTTCTTTATCCGGGAATTGGAGTTGGACTCGTTTGTGTTGGGTTACTATTACAACCAGACTTTGGCTCTGCAATTATGCTAGCTCTTATCTGCTGTTTAATGATGATTACAGCAGGAGTAAACATCCGCATTCTTGCAACAATGGGAGCAACTGCTCTTGCCATTATCACTATTCTTGTTATCCATGACTCAGTACGCATCAAACGTGTTGTTCCAGTATTCTTGCTAAATATGCCTGAAGAAGTAGACCCAGAACTTCTCTCTGGACCACTCTACCAAGTTATTAGTGCAATCTCAGCCTTTAAGCATGGCGGTATTATTGGGAAAGGGCTAGGCAACAGCATCTACAAAGAGCACTACATCCCTGAATACCATACCGACTTCATTCTCTCTATGATAGGAGAAGAACTCGGCATTATAGGCACAGCAAGTTGTGTTATCTTGATTCTTACTATTTTTATTTGCGGTCTATATATCAGCTACAAGGCAGAAAATTTTCAGCACCGCCTTTTAGCTCTCGGAATGACTTTACAAATATCCCTCTATTCTATCGTAAATACAGGTGTAGTTTGCGGACTATTTCCAACAAAAGGTTTGGCAATGCCATTTCTGAGCTATGGGGGAAGTAATCTGCTTTCATCATTCATGGCCATCGGTTTTATTCTTGCGGTTGGAAGATATATTATTGAGAATGAAATCCCTGACAATACACCCCAACACAATGACACATTTTGGAATATGTAGCAATGCCAAATTATCGTTCCCAATATAATTTCCCAACAGATATTTCCGGCACCACAGAACCAACTGCTCTTGTTCTTGGTTCAGGCACATCAACCGGTGTACCTATCATTCAATGTGGTTGTCCAGTATGCTTATCTACTAATCCATTTGACCATAGACTGCGCACCAGTGTTTATCTAAGCTGTGATGGCTTTGGACTGCTGATTGACCCATCTGCTGATTTCAGATTACAAGCTCTAAGATATAGACTTCCACGAATTGATGCAGTTCTTGTTTCTCATGCACATGCTGACCATGTATTTGGCATGGATGAATTACGGCAATATAATCGGCTACAGGAAGATGCAACAATCAATATTTATTCCAGAGATTTTGCCAATAAAACACTTACAGAAATTTTCAGCTATATAGTAAACTTCAAACCTAAAGCAAATGATCAGATGTATCGACCTCAACTTAACTTCTGCATCCTGCCTGAGTCTCCATACAAAATTGGGCCATTTACAATAGAGTCATTCATTATTCCACATGGCCCTGCAAAATCTACAGGCTTTAGAATTGAGGCAAAAGGGAAAACCTTTGGAATCGCATCCGATTGCAGCGAGTTAACAGAAGAAGCAATGGATAAATTTACAGGCGTAGATTTTCTTTTACTTGATGGGCTTCGAGATCGCCCTCACCCAAGCCACTTCTCTATTGGTACGGCTGTAGAAAAGATGCAAATTCTTAAGCCAAAAATTGGTAGATTCATACACATTAGCCACGATATTTCTCATTCAGATTTAGAAGCCAGATATCCTGAAAATTATGGTCCTGCCTACGATGGCATGAAGGTAATTCTTGGGAACCCAACGCCAGAGACTCCATCAAAAGAAGCTCTGAACTATATTAAATTCTAAGAATAAAATACAATGTCAGACTCTGCCACAGTTTCAATTCCAGCAACACCAATAATTAGTGTTAAAGAAGCAAGTGTAATTTTCTCCGAAGGAAAATCCAAAGTGAAGCTTGCAGTTAACACGGTTTCATTTAATGTTGAAGCAAAAAAGATTCTTGGAATTGTCGGCACCAGTGGCTGTGGCAAAACTACACTTGCAAGAGCAATCGCGGGCATACAACCTCTAAGCTCAGGAGATATTTTATTTGATGGAAATTCTATTCGCAACATGTCGCGAACAGAGCGAATACAATATAGCCGAAAAGTCCAGCTCGTTTTTCAAGACACACTTGGAGCATTAAATCCACGCATGACAATTTGCGATGCACTTGACGAAGTACTTAAAGTACATAGAAAAGCAGAAATGCCATCCAAGGAGAAACGCCTGGCTGAAATTAAATTACTTCTCGACAAAGTTGAGCTGCCGGAATCAGTATTAAATTGTTATCCTCATGAAATTAGTGGAGGACAGCGCCAGCGTATTGGCATTGCTCGAGCATTAGCAGTAAAACCACAAGTTCTCATTGCTGATGAACCTATATCTGCACTTGATGTTTCTGTACAAGCACAAATCATCAAAATGTTAGCACATTTAATAGCAGAAGAAAAAATGACAATGCTTTTTATCGCGCATGATCTTGCTGCTGTTCGCTGTCTATGTGATAACATCATTGTTATGAATGCAGGAAAAATTGAAGAAATGGGTTCTTGCAACGAAGTATACACTTCACCAAAAAGCAAGTTCACACGCGAGCTCCTCGCAGCAATCCCTTCAATATAAGCAAATCTCTCAACGCCAGCCGTATTGTTTTCCTAGACGAAATGGCAAAAAAGTGAATAGGGAAATTTGCAACGAGAAATAGGTCTACCATAATAAAACAATCTCTTTCCTCTTTCTTCTTTGTAACTAGATAAATCGTAATCAAATGATTTTGTATATGCAAAATATCTATTTAAATTCTGAACGATATTTGTATGGAGAACAACGTCCAATGAAGTGTTTTCAAAAGACACAGAAAATAATTCATTGATAATTTTTATTGTTTGCAAATATATATGATTTAATAAACATACAATAGCCACAAATATATAAAACAAATTACTTTTCATTATTATACCCTTATATCATTAGCCTGTGCTACAATAAATATCTTCTTATATGCTATTGGCATAAGAGACAAAAATCCGAGTTGTGTAACATCTTGAAACAAATTTTTGTATTTGTCAAAGGTTATGGCTAAATCTGCGATTGCAAGAAACAAAAAAAGGCGGTCCGAAGACCGCCTCTTTTGTTGTTACTTGCTCTTGATTGCAGCTTGTGCAGCAGCCAAGCGTGCGATAGGCACACGGAATGGGCTGCAAGATACATAATCCAAGCCAATCTTGTGGCAGAACTCTACGGAAGAAGGATCACCACCATGCTCACCACAAATACCTGTGTGGATTGTTGGGCGAGCAGCCTTACCTAGCTTGCAAGCCATATCCATTAGCTTACCAACACCAACCTGGTCAAGCTTTGCAAATGGATCGTTCTCGTAAATCTTAGTGTCATAGTATGCACCAAGGAACTTACCAGCATCATCGCGGCTGAAACCGAATGTCATCTGTGTTAGGTCATTTGTACCAAAGCAGAAGAACTCAGCTTCCTTAGCAATATCATCAGCTGTCAGAGCTGCACGTGGAATTTCAATCATTGTACCAACCTCATACTTGAGCTCAGCACCTGCTTGACGAATCTCCTCATCTGCTACTGCAGTTACGATATCCTTAACAAACTTGAATTCCTTCAAATCACCTGTTAGAGGAATCATGATTTCTGGCTTAACATTCCACTCTGGATGTAGCTTCTGAACCTTGATAGCAGCACGAATAACTGCCTTTGTCTGCATCTTAGCAATTTCTGGGAATGTAACTGTCAAACGGCAACCACGATGACCCATCATTGGGTTGAACTCATGCAAGCTTGCTATGATTTCCTTAATTCTGGATACTGGCTTATTCTGAGCCTTAGCTAGAGTCTCAATATCAGCCTCCTCTGTAGGAACGAATTCGTGTAGAGGTGGATCTAGGAAGCGGATTGTTACAGGAGCACCCTCAAGAGCTAAATATAGCTGCTCAAAGTCATCCTGCTGATATGGAAGAATCTTACCTAGAGCAATCTCGCGCTCCTCAAGAGTATCTGCACAAATCATCTCGCGGAATGCAGCAATTCTCTCTGGCTCAAAGAACATGTGCTCTGTACGGCATAGACCAATACCCTCTGCACCTAGCTCACGTGCCTTCTTAGCATCGCGTGGAGTATCAGCATTTGTGCGCACCTTTAGTCTGCGGAACTTGTCAGCCCATGCCATGATGCGGCCAAACTCACCACCAATTGTTGCATCAACTGTTGGGATGATACCATCATAGATGCAGCCTGTTGCACCATCAATAGAAATCCAATCGCCTTCGCGATATAGCTTACCAGCAAGCTTAAATTCCTTGTTATCCTCATCCATTACGATTTCTGAGCAGCCAGATACGCAACATGTACCCATACCACGAGCAACAACAGCTGCGTGAGATGTCATACCACCACGAACTGTCAAGATACCCTGAGCAGCCTTCATGCCCTCAATATCCTCTGGAGATGTCTCAAGGCGAACTAGAACAACCTTCTCGCCCTTTGCCTTCCAAGCCTTAGCATCCTCTGCTGTAAATACTGCGCGACCACAAGCAGCACCTGGAGATGCAGCTAGAGCGCGTGCGATTGGCTCTGCATGCTTTAGAGCTGTTGCATCAAACTGTGGGTGAAGCAATGTATCAAGATTTCTTGGATCAATCATCATTACTGCTTCTTCCTCTGTGCGTACGCCCTCGTCTACAAGATCGCAAGCAATCTTAAGAGCTGCGCGTGCTGTACGCTTACCATTACGTGTCTGAAGCATGTAAAGGTGCTTGTTCTCAATTGTGAACTCCATATCCTGCATATCGCGGTAGTGAGCTTCAAGTGTCTTACATACATCGCAGAACTGAGCATAAACCTCGGGCATTACCTCTTCCATCTTTGCGATAGGCATTGGGGTGCGAACACCTGCTACAACGTCCTCGCCCTGAGCATTCATCAAGAACTCACCCATTAGCTTCTTCTCGCCTGTTGCAGGGTCACGAGTAAATGCAACACCAGTACCAGACTCGTCATTTAGGTTACCAAATGCCATCATCTGTACATTAACTGCTGTACCCCAGCTATATGGGATATCATTGTCACGGCGATATACGTTAGCACGTGGGTTATCCCATGAACGGAACACAGCCTTGATTGCCTCAAATAGCTGTACTTTAGGGTCAGATGGGAAATCCTCACCAATCTTTGACTTATACTCAGCCTTAAACTGAGTTGCTAGTTCCTTAAGATCGTCTGCAGTTAGGTCAACATCGCTTGTGATGCCCTTGCGCTCTTTCATCTGGTCAATAAGCTTCTCGAAATACTTCTTACCTACCTCCATAACAACGTCAGAGAACATCTGGATGAAGCGGCGATAGCAGTCATAAGCCCAGCGTGGGTTACCTGATTTCTTTGCTAGCACCTCAACTACTGTCTCATTTAGACCTAGGTTAAGAATTGTATCCATCATACCAGGCATAGAAGCACGAGCACCAGAACGAACAGAAACTAGCAATGGATTTTCTGCATCACCGAATTTCTTACCAGCAGAAGCCTCTAGCTTAGCGATGTTTTCCATAATCTGAGTCTGGATATCCTCGCCAATCTGTTTTCCATCATCGTAATAGCGAGTACAAGCCTCTGTTGAGATTGTAAAGCCTTGTGGTACTGGGAGTCCAATTAGATTCATTTCAGCTAGGTTAGCGCCCTTACCGCCAAGCAAGTTACGCATTTCTGCATTACCCTCTGTTTGACCTGCTCCGAAGAAGTAAACAAACTTTGATTTATCTGACATTTTTATTCCTATTCTTAGGTGTTACAACAATACAATAACCATGCAAACGATGCCCTATTGCTCCCTTTGCACGATTATTTTTTTATAACCTATTATTATATTAAAAATTTATTTCTTTAATGATGGGACAAATTCTAATATAGATTAGCAACATAGTCAACCATTAATTTTGTTAGAATACACGCTAGAACTTATCTGAGCTTTCACACATAATCTTGTATTGTGCAAGCGACGAATAAGAGTACACCAACTTATAGCTATTTGTACTTGTTTGGACAATTAGTAAGCCAAATTGTTTTTAGAAAAACATAGAGGATTCTCCATACCTTCTACAAGCACGAGAATCCTCATCACACTAAGCAATATATAATGTTATCGTACAATAATTATTAGTGCACTGCCAAGTACATCAATAACACCTGATGCAGCTTCACTTGAGTCAACAACAACACTATGCCCAGCATCATTGAGCTCTTTTGCCGTATATTGGCCAGCTCCAAGCTTAACCCCATCAAGCTCCATAGAGCGAACCTTTAAGGTTCTTCCAGCTATGTCTAATGTACATTTTTTTGCCACATCTACATTCTCTAACTGCACATCCGCAACAATGATAACACGCCCCGCCTCTGAGATAGACAATGACGCAGCCTTTAGGCTTTCATCATTATTATACTTTGTTGATGGAATTGCTGTTTTAGCTGGTGTCGATGTTAGATTATTATTGCGAACAAAAATTGTACCTGAGCCTTCTTTATCAGAGCCAGACTGAAGGTATACAGTTCCAGCAGATGCCAATGAATTTGTTTGTGCTCCTGTCGCAGCCTTAGAACCACCATAAGCCTTTATTGCTGCAGAAGTCAACCAATGCTCAGAAAATTCTGCATCCTCATCTGTTAGACGGACAGAAACACGCCCACCACCTGTACAAGTTTTTATATTTCTTTCAGCAAGCCCTGATACAGATGTAACGCTTGACAAATTAGCACCACAATAAGAACCTATAACAGAAATACTACCTTCGCCTTGTAAGCTACCTGCCGTTATATTTATTGAGCCACCCGATCCAACTCCCTCATAAGAATTAGGGCTTCCATCTCCAGTTGATACTGCCGTACCATCCAATGTTAAGCATCCCTCAACAACTAACTTTACTACACCACCTCCAACAAACTGTGATGCAGTATCGTTATGTGCTCCAGGAACACCTGGTAGCAATGGACTCAAAATTGAGCCATAAACAGAATTTGTTTGAATTGTCAACTGACCACCATGGCTATAAAAACCATTAAAACGAACATGATCTGTATTATCTGTTAAACCACTATAATTTGCAAAAAGAGAACTATCTGCTCCAACAAGCATATTACCCTTTACAATTACATCACAAATACGTGGTTCAGCAACTGTTGATAATAAGCGCAAGCTACCTATAGCGGCACCATTTGTTACAGTAACATTACCCGTGAATGTATAAGGTTTAATTGCTTGGAAAAGCCATTTATTTTGAATAACTACATTTTCTTCATCAGAAGCAACAATACTTCCTCCATTATAGAGAATACCTGAGGTTGTTCCAGAACCACGAACAGAAGCAAATCCATTTGGCAATGTTAGCGTTGTTCCTTCTGGTATTCCCAAAATGCCATAGCCTGAAAATACTATTTCATCAAAGATCCAATTCTCTCCTGACGGAATTAGGGTTGTTCCACAAGGTGTTGGGAAATAGTGTGTATATACAGTCTTACGAGCAATATTCTTTACATACAATGAGCCATATCTTTGATTAGCTGTTTTAATCAAAATAGTTCCAGCACCTGAGCCGCCATTAGATGTTGCATCAGTTCCATTCGCTGTTATATTTGCTATTGGCAACCCTAACTCAGTAGCAGAAGTTAAAGAGATTGCAATACGACCTCCTGAACCTGGCTTAGATGTGTGTGCTGTTTCTAATGCTGAAGCATTTATTTTTCCAGAACCTGTAACAGCAGCTGCTTCAATGTAGATAGAGCCACCCGCTCCATGCGATTCTTTTAGCCATCCATTTGTTGTATTTTCACCAGTATCTGCTCGAACAATTCCATTTATCTCCACAGAGCCTTCCACATCTAAAAATATAGCCCCACCTCCAGCTGTGGTTTCATTACCAGCACCTAGAGAAATTGGCTTATATACATTTCCATAAACCTTTGAAACGCTTCCATAGCCACCACCATGAACTCCTGCTGAGCCTCCAGATGGGTATGAATTTTTCTGATATCCCTTTCTGCGGGCATCTAGCTTTGCAGCACTGCCCAATGAGAAGCTACCACCTACAGCAACAGAAAGGCGATACATTTCCGTATTAGTATTTTCATTGTGAGTCCAAGTTCCACCCTCAATAGAGACATCACCTGTTATATTGAAAGTTTCAAAGCCTTGCCCTGGATATGTTGTCATAAAAGTAACTATTCCGTTGTATCCACTTTTTTGCTCCCAGCCAGCAACTGTTTGTGGTGCTGCACTATCCCACTTACAGCTACTTGCTGTAAAATCAGGATCAAAAACAATTCTTTCTGAAGATGTTGGAACAACACCTTTTGACCAGTTTGATGCAGTGGATGCTAAATATGCACCATCTGTAGCAGTGACACCAATCCAGTAATTATAACCCATAGGCGTTGTAAAGTTTTTTACAATAACCTCTATTGCAGAATTATTAACAAAATAATTTCCCGAATCAAGTGAAACTGTCAAAGCTGTATCATTTTCATTTTCTGCTTCAACAATAGGTGAAACAAAAATAGTTACAGATGCTTCTCCAGCAGGGATAACAACAACTCCAGAATCATCTAAATAATTCACATCAGCTCGTGCTGTTCCATCCGCAAATGAATAATTTACCGTTAATGGGAAAGGATCTGCATTAGCACGAGAAACTGTTATCATACCTTTTTCAAGTAGAGCTTCTGCGGCATCTTGCGTTTTAACAATAGAAAGAGCTCCACCATAAATTGTTCCCAATGAAACTTCAATATACTCACCTAATGAATTTTCTGCATAGAGCGATACTCTATAGGTTTTATTATCCATTGGAGTAGTAAAGCTTGCAGAAACATTGCTATCCTTAGAGCAAGCACCGATGGAATTTGTTACCGCTATTGTTCCATCATAGAGAATACATGATAGATTAGCATCAGCATTCGACAAAAATCCTTCTACAGTATATTCCTCCTCAGCAAAGGTTAGTGCTACATCTGAAAGCACAGGTTCAGTTCTTGCCTTATGGTGATATGCCTCTGCTTCATTTGTTGTAATAACAAATTCATCAAAGGAAACCCACTTATTATAAGTGCAATATTGACCAATCATTTGCAAATAACTAAGCGGTGTTGTTCCACTAACCAAACTTACATTTTCATAAACTGTTGTCCAGTCAAAGTAAATATCGTAGGAATCAACAGGAGCAGCATAAAAGGATAAAGTATCGGAGCCATTTTCACCAATATCTATTTTTGCAATCAGAACACAATTTAAAGTTTTACTTGTGTCAATTTCAAACATATTTGTTGGTGTAGAGATTGCCCCAGTTGTGGGATCTCTAAAATATGCAGAAACATAAAATTTTCCACCATTATTTCGTACACCCATATATAAACCATTTGCAATATTACCATTATCACTCACAGGGGAAGTAATTGCTTCAGTGCCTAGACCTGCCAACCAATAATTATTATTGCCTAAAAATTGTGTTGTAAGCAAATTTTTGTCAACTTGCATTAAAAAGCGAAAATATACAGAGCCAGAGCTTGGCCATTCTAGATCAAGTTTGCGCTGCTGTGCACGATTCTTTCGTGCACTTGTTCCTACAGCTCCATTTACCATTACTGCACGCAAATCCTCTGTACCTGTAATTGAATCAACACCAGCCCAAGAACTAAGCAATTCCAAACTTGGCTCCTGTGCAATAAATACACCAGTTCCAGAATTCCATCCAGCAGTTGTATCTAATCCTATTGATTTAACAGCTCCTTTTTTGTTATTAATGGATTTATTTAAATCGTAATCACTGGAGCTAAAACCCTCATACATTAGAATCTCGCCAGACAATATGCTAGATATCGATAAAACAAACAATAAAAATATTTTTTTCATACCATTGTTCCCTAACTTGTATTTTAATTTTACATCAAAAACAAGAACCAGTCAATACACAACTAGAATGAAAATTTGCACAAAATGAGTATTAGGGAATTAGGTCAAGAAACCGCCTGTTCAAAAAATAATGTAGGACGCTAGACATAAGACATAGGGCATCCGATGATAAGCAGCCATTAGAGGGAAAAAGGTATGCTTTATTCGGCAAAAGGAAGTGGCATTACGGCACCATTTAGCTGTGCTTGCTCTAAGGCCTCTGCCCTATCCTCATCATACCACCAATAGGCAATCGCATCATCTTCACTGCCATATTTTGAGAGAATTTTCTCTGGAACACCAAATTTATTCCACCAAAGGAGGCGTGTACTTGCTGTATTCCATAAGAGGATGTATGGACACTCATTTGCAACAATTCCATCAATTTCTCTGCAAATTTCATTACGACGAGCCAAATCAAAGCATGTTTTCTGCTCTTCAATCAATTCATCTACTCTTGCATTAGCAAAGCCTGTTATATTCACACCACCATTTATTGTTGCATGCTTTGATGACCACATACCCTCTGGGTCTTTAAATAGTCCAGCTCCCCAAGCACACCATGACATCTCGAAGTTGTAGGAATCCATATCTCGTGACCATGCAGACCAATCCTTACGCTCAATCTTAAGTTGGATACCAACCTTTTCTAAATCAGAGCGATATAGAGCGATAAATTTATCTGTTGTACCTGAGTCATTTGAAAGAAATGTAATTACAAATTGCTTACCATTCTTTTCTAACCAACCTGTATTTGGATTGATTTTCCAGCCGGCCTCATTCAACAACTGGATTGCCTTTTCAGGATTGTAATCATAGCCTGGATTTGGACAAGGTGTAGTCTCATCATACAAATCCTCATAATATGACTTATGAAGAAAATATTGTCCATACATCATTGTTGAATTCATTGTAGGACGATCTAAAAGATGTGCCAATGCCTTGCGAACCTTAACATCGTTATATGGTTCTCGACGCATATTCATTGCAAAGCCCTGAAAACCGATTGGCTTATTGTTGTTTATTGCTTTAGCAACAATCCAATTTTTATCAAAACGCTCACCCTTGATTTCTTGTACCCAAATTCGTGCAGAATATATTGGATATAAATCAAAGCCTCCTTTTCTAAATACCTCCCATGCATTCTCTCTATCTGTATGGAAACGATATTCAATAAAATCAAAATTAAAGAGATTCTTATTGGCAGGGCGATTACTCTGCCACCAATCGTCACGACGCTTCATCGTGAGCGAAATATTTTCCTTCATCCCTGCGAGTTGGTAAGGGCCAGACACTACAGGAAAATCAAAATTTATTTTATTAAAATCTTTTCCTTCAAAGCAATGCTTAGGAAGGATTGGGAAACCACCGATAGCGCCAAGATTTCTCCAATGAGATTCTGCTGCTGTAAATTTGATTGTGCGCTCATCTAACACAACTGGTGGTGTTTCCAAAAATGTAGCAAGACCTATTTTATATGGACCTGTCAGATGCTTTGGGTCCATTATTGCGTTAAAGCTCCAAAGTACATCGTGAGCAGTAATTGGTGTACCATCACTCCACTTGGCTGCTGGATCAATTTTAAATATAAAGGCATTGCCACAGCATGGAGAAACACACCACTCGCTTGCTACATTTGGAGCGTAATCAGCCGTGATTGGATCACGTCCAAGCAAGGTTTCATACATCATATAAAACACTTGGCTTGAAAAAGAATTATTATCCAAAAGTGCATTTAGGCTTTTAGGTACTGCGCTGCCCCATATCGCAAGTTTTCCTCCGCGCTTTGCATAAGGAGACGAATATGGACTTGGTTGCTCTACCCAGTCTGCCTTGGGAAACCATTCTGAAGAACACTCTGGAGCTGGTGGAGTCACAGCTGTATCAGCAATTAATACAAGCACATGAAGCAATAAAATTAGCACTGTAAATATTTTAAAATTCATAGCTATTTACTTTTCCCATCATTAATCAATTCTAGCGCAGGCAAGACCTCTGCCTCTAGATATTCCTCATAGCTATAGAGAGAAATGCCCCTAAGCTTTTTAAATCCTGCAAAACGGAGCTGATGAAATACCTGAGTTACATTTAACAACCCCTCAAACGAATTTACACCAATTCCTGAAACAACTCTATCGCGATACTTTGGATTTGATTGCACACTTACCAACTCGCGATAATAATTCATATCTGTTGTATAGTTCATAGGAACAACAAAATCAACGAGTCCTTCATCTAGCCACGTATACCAATCCTGACCAACTGTATTGACGCACTTTGGGTGCTCTCCAAAAACAGCAGTTGAAAAAGTAACATTTGGTACTGCTTTTTTAAGCGATGTACCTACTGAGCGGACAAACCCTGCCACATTTTTGCTACGCCACTTATCATATTGCTGGCGATGTTTTCCATCAATCGCAATATCCTTTGACCAATCAATTTGCTTGAGTTTTGCATATTGCATAAATTTAGCTTTATCGTTAACAGACTTCAAATCATTTGCAGGGAAATCTGGGTAGCGGACATAATCTAAATGAACACCATCAAAACCATAAGTCTTTACTAAATAAATTGCTGTATCGCTAATAATTTTCGCGACATCTGGATGGTTTGGGTTAAGCCAACGGATAGTTGTTTTTTCAGATTCGCCCTCTATTGTCATTCCACGTTTTTTATATACATCCCAGTTCGCTTGAGGCATATATTCTCCGCTAAGCGAATATATCCATGCATGGGTGCGAATACCTGCGGCCTTGTAAAGAGCAATCATTTCACGCAAGTCTTTTTCACGTGACTTATCTTTAGGCAATGGAAGATTTGGCAAAGAAACACGCCCCCAACCAGGTGCTGCCATTTCCATATACACATCTGTCACACCAGCTGCCTTAAGCTTTTCAACGGCAGCCTTTTTGTTTTTGGTATGAGCAAGAACAGTTGATTTATCCCACGCTGCCACAACCTTTAGCTTTACTGGTCCATCAAGAAGAGCTTGGGTAATATCCAATTCCTTACGTAGTTTACAAAGCTCTGGCACTGCTTTTGCAAAAAGTCCTTTAGAAAAGCATATATCTATTTCTGAATTTATATTTCGCAAAACATCCAGCTTTTGCTTTACCTTTGGATATGGTGTATGCTTATATTTCTCATAAAGAGCTGAAACAGATTTTTGAGGGATTGACTCATTTATTTCTTTACGCAAATTTTGAGCAGCAGAACGCCATAGCGATTTATCTTTCCCGCAGACAATAGAGGCGACAAAATATGTATAATCTGACTGATTTGCATATTCGCTAGGAAGAAAGCCTATCCAAAAACCATTAGGTACCTCAATAACAGCAGCAGGACCTTTCGTTTTAGAAGAGCTCTCCCAATTACCAAGCACCTTGCCACCTTTTTGTGGTGTTACCTGCAACACAGATGTTAATTTATGAGAATAGCTTTCAGGCATATGAACTGGGCGAGGCCATGCAAAGACAATGCGCTCCCACCACTCTTCCTTGCCATCAAGCTTAACAAACTTATCTATCTGAATCCCCATTGTCTGTGCTAAAGCAGGAGAATCAGAATAAAAGACACAAACCTTTCCACCACGTCCAACAAAACTGTTTATTCCTGCCAAAAATTCCTTACTTGGATTTTGGCACATAATAAGACTGGCGGTCTTGCAATCTTGTGATAAAGCATCCTTAAAATTCTTATCTGAAAAAACCTCTGCAGTTAAACCAATACGCTGTAGGTATCGGCTCATCCCTTTAGCTCTGCGAGCAACAAATGAAACCTCTTTTTTATTTCTTAAAGAATCCTCGCCATAAATAATAGCAACCTCAGCGGTGCGCAATAATGGCATCGCTAAAAAGAGGAAAACAAAAAAGAATAGAAGCTTACGTAGCATTGGGAACAAAAAATACAGAGGTCTTAAAAGCATTTGTCCTAAACGGCGGCAATGCACCGTCGATTAGGACAAATATTTAGTTTGCCTAGTGGCAAAATTGTGTAGCAACAATAATTACTACATTGCTATGCATTAGAATGAAGCATCATTCCAGCGTAGCTCATTGCGGAAGTTACGAATTGTTGTAGCTTCATCAATGTATACGCACTCAATACCCATAGCAGCAGCCCAATCACCCATCTGCTCAGCTGTCAGGTCATAAGAGAATGCAGTATGGTGAGCACCGCCAGCAAGAATCCAAGCCTCAGCACCTGTGATTAGGTTTGGCATTGGCTTCCACAATGCTGTAGCTACAGGAAGCTTAGGCATTGGTGTATCCTGAGGCAAGCATTCTACCTCATTTACAATCAAGCGGAAACGATGGCCAAGATCAACTAGTGAGCAAGCAACGCCACGACCTGGCTTTGATGTAAATACTAGACGTGCTGGATCCTCACGCTGACCCATAGATAGGAACTGAACCTTCATTACAGGCTTTTCAGCTGCAACTGTTGGGCAGATTTCAAGCATGTGAGACTGAAGGATTGCCTCATTACCTGCTGGTAGATGATATGTGTAATCCTCAAAGAATGAAGTACCCTTAGCATTCTTGATACCTGTTGTCATAATCTTCATCAGACGAACCATTGCAGCTGTCTTCCAGTCACCCTCTGCACCAAAGCCATAGCCCTCAGCCATTAGGCGCTGAATTGCCAAGCCTGGTAGCTGCTTCAAGCCACCTAGCATCTGGAAGTTAGTTACGATTGCATGGTAGTTATGCTCTTCAAGGAAGCGGCGGAAACCAATTTCAATTCCTGCCTGCACCTCAACATGCTTACGAAACTCAGCTGGCTTACGGCCTTCTAGCACTACACCATACTGCTCATAGTAAAGGTCTGTCAAATCATTGATTTCTGACTTCTTTACAGCATCAACATATTCAGCAATATCTGTTACATTGTAAGCATCAATTTCCCAGCCAAACTTAATTTCAGCCTCAACCTTATCACCTTCTGTAACAGCAACATCACGCATATTATCGCCAATACGTAGAACACGAATATGGCTGCTTTCCATAACACCGATAGCTGTACGCATCCATGAAGCAATGCGCTCTTGAACATTTTCATCACTCCAATGGCCAACTATAATCTTGCGCTCAATGCCCATACGGCTTACGATATGACCAAACTCGCGATCGCCATGTGCAGACTGATTTGTATTCATGAAATCCATATCGATTGAATCGTATGGAATTTCGCGATTAAATTGTGTATGTAGGTGTAGCAATGGCTTACGATATTCCTGAAGGCCTAGAATCCACATCTTTGCAGGAGAGAATGTGTGCATCCAAGTAATAACACCTGCGCAATTTGGATCTGCGTTTGCATCATTAAAGCACTTACGAATAGATGCTGAGTCAATAAGTGTTGGCTTTAGCTCTACCTTAAATGGAAGCTTCTTAGAAGCGTTAAGTGCTTCTACGATAATTTGGGAATGCTTTGCGACTTCCTTAAGGCACTCATCACCATAAAGATCCTGAGAGCCAGTTGCAAACCAAAACTTATATTTCTTTGTCTTTAGCATAGGAAAAACCTTTCTTACAAAATTATTTTTAATTTGATAAATCAAATTGTACCTAATTATAGAAAAAAAATCAATAAACAACGCACTGCCAATTCACTACAAACCTAAATTGTGCAATTAGTTGTAAATGTTATAGCTAAAAATACAAAGGTTTTGGTAATACAACCTTAAAATTGGATAAATTTTATGCATACTAATAGAGTACAATTACTCAAAAAATTGTAAAGTATGCTAAGGATATGCATAATTAATGCCTATAGTCCTAAATCCGGAGATGCTTTATATCCGAACTACACTTCCCAAAGGAAAACCATTTGGGCAAAAAAATGGTCGGAGAGGCGGGATTCGAACCCACGACAGCCAGTTCCCAAAACTGGTGCGCTACCAGACTGCGCTACTCTCCGACTTGTGATGTAAAATATGCGCATAATGATACAGTATTCTGAACCAAAATGCAAGCACTTTTTTCAATTTTTTAAGTTTTATTTTTTCTTTATTGCTAAAACAGATAAAATCAATGAGATACAACCTCCAAAAATTGGCAAAAAAGAAGGTAATGTAGGCATTATTGCAGAAATTAAACCACAAAAACCACCAATTCCTGCTGCTGAAAGCCACATTCCAGAGTGCACCATGCCACGAGAATGTGCAAATAACGCTACTGCTAATGGAATTGCAATACCTGGAGTATAAATACTATAAGAAAGAAGCAACAATTCAATGATACCATAATCTAAAAATGCAAGCGACATTGCCACAAGTCCTATAGCCAATACTGTAAGTCGAATTGAACGCACACTACCACAATTCAGAATATCGCGATTCACAATTACAGCACAATTAATTAAGCAAGTATTAGCTGAAGAAAGCAAAACAGAAATCAGCCCAAGAGAAAAAAGCAATTTTAATGGCAATGGGAGCAATGTGCTGATGTGAATCAAAGGGTTGTCATTAGAAGAAGGGAATTTTGATGCGTCCCACAACCCCATAAATGTAATTATTATTCCAAGAGCAAGAATTGTTACTGCTGCAAGAACTGTAGCGAGCTTTGCATGCTTAGGTGTGCGTGCGATAAAGCTTCTTGAAACAACATCTGGGCCAAGAAAGAATGCTCCGCCTGCAGCAAAAAGCATCAGCACCAGCTTTTCCCAACCAAAACTAGAATTAAGAAGCTCAAATTGTGGCAAGGTTTGATTAGGCGAATCTACTCCTGTAACACCTCCAAATGCAATTGCTATTGCTACTGCAATAAAAGCGGCAATAATTATCATTGCCTGGAGTTTATCGGTACGCACGACAGATAATTGCCCTCCGCACATTGTATAGCAAATTGTAATAGCACCAGCAATAATTACCCCCCACTCTCTTGTGAGCCATTCAAATGAAAACAATTTTATAAATTCATAGCCGATATAAAATTGTGCCGCAACAATTCCAATCCATGCAATTGCAATAATAGAGCCTACTATTTTTTTTGCACGAGAAGAAACTAATTTCTCTGCAAGTTCAGGAAGTGAACATGGCTTAAATTTTGCAATGCGCGAGGTTAAAAATGCAGCTTGCAAAAGCAAGCCGACAGCACCTGCCGCAAGCCACCAAATTGCAGGCCAACCAATATTTTTTGCAGACTCTGCCACACCAATAGTTGCTGATGCACCAATAATTGTTGCAACAAGTGATGCATATACACCAAACACACCTTGATTACGCCCAGCGACAACAAAATCTGCTGCTGTGGGTTTTCGCAGAAAATCGCAAACACAAATAAATGCAAGAATGATGATGTATACTAAAAATATTGTCATAGACTAGTACAAGCCAAAGCGAACCACTCCACTATCAGGAAAGGATTGCTGCGGATTTGAATGCCTCTAAATCAGAGAACGCAGGGGTTGTTGATTGAGGAATTGAAGCCGCTGTCTGCTCAGCAATCCAACTATCTATGAGCTTACGAGCAAGAGAATCCTTACGAGGCAACTCAGGCAAATTATCAATAGTAAAGAACTGTGCATCTGTCAGCTCAGAATCCTGAAGAGTAATATCTCCATTTATAGCCTCAGCAGTAAAGCCCAACATCAAGCTATTTGGATATGGCCAAATTTGGCTGCCAAAATATTTCAGATTCTTCAGCTTTAGACCTGTCTCTTCATAAGCCTCACGAACAACACATTCCTCAAGGCTCTCACCTAGTTCTACAAAGCCAGCAACGAGTCCATAAAATGATCCGCGAAAATTCTTTGCACGAACAAGAAGAGCACTCTTCTTGCGTTTAATTAAAATAATAGCTGCAGGCGCAATAATTGTATATTGAGGTTTGCCACATGTGCAACAACGCTTTGATGAGAATCCTGCTGGATCCATGCGTCCCCCACATACAGGACAACGCTGGGAATTCAAATCCCACAATACCTTTTCTAAAGCAACAAGAGCTGGCTTATAAAACTTCTCTGGAAGAAGTTCATATGCATCTCGTAATCCAACTAAATCCGTTAGCTTTTCCTGACAACAAACTGCACGGGCAGGAACACCATCAATCAAGCCTAAGCCAAATACTATCATACCCTCAGCAGGTGCAACTGGGCAAAACTCCTCACAAGGCAGTTCTCCATTTGGCAAGAACAACTTACCATCACAAATAATATACCAATAAATCTTTTTCATAGGTGCAAAATTCTAATAAAAACAAATCTATTTATCAATCCGCAATTTTTGAATATTACATAGGTCTAGCAGATTTTAACCTTTCATAAGTTTCCATAATCAATTCTTCTGTCTCTGCCCAACCAATGCATGCATCTGTAACAGAAACCCCATAACGAAGTTTAGACTTATCTGCTGTAATCGGTTGAGAACCAAACTCAAGATTACTCTCAAGCATGTAGCCACAAATTGATGTATTACCATTCTCAATTTGGCTTAATATGCTATTAACTACAATTCTTTGACGCTCCGGCTTCTTTAATGAATTACCATGACTGCAATCAACAATAATGCGCTTAGGAAGATGCGCAGCCTCTAATGCCTCTTCGCATTCAATAATTGAAACCTCATCATAATTAGGGCGCTTTCCTCCACGCAAAACAACATGCGCATAACGATTTCCTTTTGTACTGAAAACAGCAGGAAGGCCTTCATCTGTTACGCCTAAGAAATGGTGAGAACCAAGTGATGCACGAACTCCATTTATTGCAGCTCCAAGAGAGCCATCAGTTGCATTCTTAAAACCAACTGGAGTAGAAATACCACTGGCAATCTCGCGATGTGTTTGTGCTTCTGCTGTGCGAGCACCAATAGCAGACCAAGAAATTAAATCGCCAATATACTGAGGTGTCAAAGTATCAAGAATTTCTGTAGCAGCAGGAAGACCAAGCTCAGCCAAATCTAACAAAAATTTTCGAGCAATAATAATGCCCTCTTCCATACGAAAGGTATCATCCAAATATGGGTCATTTATCAAGCCCTTCCATCCAAGTACAGAACGAGGCTTTTCAAAATAAACACGCATAACAATTAGAAGCTTATCTGAAACCTTATCAGAAAGCACCTTGAGTCGTGAAGCATATTCCTTAGCTTCTTCAATATTATGTAAAGAGCAAGGTCCAGTAATAACAATAAAGTGATTATCTATGCAATCCAAGATACGTTCAATTGAAGCACGTCCTTCTGCAACCATCTTAGTTGTAACTTCTGTTTGAGGAAGAATGTCGCGTATTTGAGCAGGTGTCTTTAGTAAAAGAACATCATTAATATTGGTATTATCAATGCCAGGAAGACGAATATCTTTTTCTTTAATCATAAATTCACCTCTTATTTAACTTCACAGGTAGGAGATATATTTAACAGGCCAAAATTATTTGCATTATTTTCACGAGAATTTATAGGTTGTTTATCATCAATAGTGAACTCTAATGCTTTTGTTCTGCTAACATAAGTACGAACATAAGGATTATTTAGAAATACATCAATATAGTAATGTCCATTTGTTAATAGCTTTTTAAGACCAGGGAATCGAACAATCATTGTTGCAGAACCATTAAGCTCATTAATGGCAACATTTGTATTAACAAAATTTGCCTTTGCAATCATCTCGCTTGTATTAGTCTTAATGATATTCACTACCTCAACAGTTTGCACCAATGCTGAAGAAGAGATTTTATTTTCTATGATTAAATCATCACCTTCAAATGAGGTTGTCATTGAATCTATTTGAACAGGATCAAGAGGAGCAACAATTGGAAAAACACCAGCTCCACTTGCTGTTTCTCTCAAATAATCATCAACAATCTGCGCAGATGGGCCTTGCTTATAAACCTTGCCATCTTTTAACCAAACACACTTATTACAAAGTTCGCGAACAGCATTCATATTGTGTGAAACAAAAATAATTGTTCGACCACCCTTTGCAATATCATTCATTTTTGAAAGGCATTTCTTTTGGAATTCAGCATCACCAACAGCAAGCACCTCATCAATAAGCAAAATTTCCGGTTCAAGGTGCGCTGCAACAGCAAAACCTAAGCGAACATACATACCAGAAGAATATCTTCTCACGGGAGTATCAAGAAAATTTTCTACACCTGAGAACTTAACGATTTCATCAAACTTGTCATCGATCTCATGCTTATGCATTCCAAGAACAGCACCTGAAAGATAAATATTTTCTCTGCCTGTCAAATCTGGGTGAAAGCCAGTTCCCACCTCGAGCAAAGAGCCAACACGGCCATCAAGCATAGCCTTACCTGAGGTTGGTTCTGTAATGCGTGTTAACACCTTTAGAAGAGTTGATTTTCCAGAACCATTTGTTCCAATCAGTCCAATAACATCACCTTGTTCAACAGTAAAAGAAACATTATCAAGAGCCTTAAATAAACCCTTCGCTCCTATACGACCCTCATCACCAATTTTAACAAAATCGTCTAGTTTCCTACGAAATATTTTTTTTAGAAAATAATGAAACTCATCGCCAAAGGTTTTTCTATCAATTACACCTAAGCGATAATGCTTACTAATATTTTCTACAGAAATAACTGTTTTACCCATAATATTCAAAACCAATAATTATCAATTAAATTACATCTACAAAATTTCTCTGCACTTTGTTAAACAAAGCCAATCCAGAGAAAAATATTATTATTGTAGAAACGCAACCAATAATAATAGCGTTCAAATCAAGAGTCGTTTGGCCAGTGAACATAAATCTATTTAATTCAACCGCTATAGAGACTGGATTAGCCCAGATAATAGCACGATATACAGGATTACTTACAACGCTTGCAGGAAAAATAATTGGTGTTGCATACATCCATGTTTGAACAAAGAAAGGAAGCATAAATCTAAAATCGCGATATTTCGTAGTTACTGCGGCAATCCATAGACCAACACCCAGACCAACTACAGCTGTATATAAAATCAGCAAAGGAAATGCTAGCATATACCAATTTGGCGCAAATTGCGTTCCCCCAGTTTGTGTAAAATAATAATACAAATAAAATGCCAAAAACATTAGCATATTCAAACCAAGATAAACGAGATTGGAAACCACACCAGAAAGAGGAATAATAATTCTTGGGAAATACACTTTTGAAAGCATAGTAGAATTTGAGGCAAGAGAATTTCCTGCAGTATTCATCACCCCTTGAGTATAATTCCAAATCACAATACCACTCATATAGAAAACCATATGAGGTAAACCATCAGTTGAGATATTAGCAACCCTACCAAAAATGACAGTAAAAACAACAGTTGTAATTAATGGCTGAATTAAAAACCACAAAGGGCCAAGAATTGTTTGCTTATAAATAACAGTCAAATCGCGTTTAACTAATAGCATTAGTAAATCGCGATACTCTAACACTTCTTTTAATTTGAAATTAAAAAAATTCTTTGTAGGTTGTATAATTACCATAAACAAACTTTATATTTATTGTTTCAGACTCTCGATTGCAAACTTAACTGCATCTAGAATGGATGCACAAATTGGGAGCTGGTTTTGTTCTGCGTACTCTTTTGCACTCTCGCGTGGAGCACCTGTTGCTCCTCGATAAACAAGTATTGACCCAACACCTGCATTTACACCACACTCAATATCTGAACGCTTATCCCCTACTATCCAACAATGAGCTGCATCAAGTTTATCTTCTTCTATGCGCTCTAAAATATATGCCGGAGATGGCTTACGATATTTTGATGGCTCATCTGGTGTCTCAGGAGCGATGCAAATTCCTGCAAAGCTTGGCAACTCAAGAAGCTCAAGCAAGCGTGCATTACATGCCTCTGCATCTGAAAGTGTGTAATACCCACGATTGATGCCGCTCTGATTTGTAAGCAAATACAACTCAAAATGCTTTGCAGCTAACTTTAATGCTTCCTTTGCATCTGGGAGTAAACGTATCTGTTCTGGACGGCTCATGTAACTCTCATCAAAAACGAGAGTATCATCACGATCTAAAAATAAAGCAGGTTTCATTTTACAAAATTCTTATTTATTAGAAGCGTATGCAATAATATCTTCTGGTGTAGCAGTTGCAGTACCGAGTTTACCAACAACAAAGCCAGCAGCTGTATTTGCAAAGTGAATTGCATCAAGTATTGAGGCACCTGTTGCAAGAGCTACACTTAATGCTGCTATTACAGTATCACCAGCTCCAGAAACATCAAATACCTCACGAGCATATGTTGGCACTTTACTTACTACTTCTCCATTTTCTGAAAGAAGCATTCCATCAGCACCTAATGTGATAATTAAACTCTTTGGAGAATACTTCTCATAGATACGCTTACATACTAGCTCTGCAGGGAAATCAGTAATCTCATCCTCATTTATTCCTGCCAGTTTATAAGCTTCTGAACGATTTGGTGTCATTACAGATAAACCAGTATAGCTAATGCTTGGACGAGGCTTAGGGTCTAATGCAATTATTGTTTCAGGGCGAGCAATACTCTGAATCTGTTTAATTGTTTCTGTAGTAATAATACCCTTTGCATAATCAGAAAGAATAATTGCATCAGCTTCTTTAATTGCAGGAGCAAGCTTAGTGGCAATGTCATATGGTGTCACTTGGAAGCAATCTGGAGAATCTTCTGAGTCAAGGCGGCATACTTGCTGGCGGCGGCATACAACACGTGTCTTTACGATTGTATTCTTCTCCTTTGAGATAGAACCGGGTACTACAACCACGCCTTGATTTGTTATTGTCTGAGTAAGCTTTTCGCCATTATCATCAACACCAATCCAACCAAATAAATTTGCCTTTGCACCAAGTGTTGCGATATTAAGAGCAACATTTGCGGCACCACCAGCTGTATATGTTTCAGAAGAAACTTTTACAACAGGTACAGGTGCTTCTGGAGAAATCCTTGATGTATCGCCCCAAATATATTTATCAAGCATCACATCGCCAATTACAAGAAGCTTTACTTCTTTAGCATCATTTAAAATCTTTTGAATAGCCTGCATCTATCTACCTTTCAAAAATAAAAATCATAAAATATCTTGTCACAATTATTTGAAAATTACAGTACCAAATTGTGATTCATCAATAAATGGAGTCTTTGGATTTCCTGTAAAGTAAAGAGCAGAATCTCTGCGACCTCCATCATCATCGTCCTGAAGAGAAATATTAAATCCGATTTTCTCTGGGCGAGCTGTTTGACCCATAGCTTCCCACTTAATTAAATATTCATATTGAACAATACCCTGCTCTATATCTGTATGCTGCTTAACTTGCTTTGCAGCACCCTGCCACAATTTTCCGAAGGAATGTGGGTAGCCAGAAAAATCAGATGTATATGCACCATTGGCAACGATAGAAAATTCACCGCCAAACTTTAAATCCTCACCATTGTTTGCACGAGAATTTGTTACGCGATTATAATTTCCATCAATAAAAAATTCACATGCATCATCATCCCATGCAGGAGCGGAATCCTGACCTGGCTTTGCTGAGTCTGCAACAATTTTATCATCCTCAACTTTTACTGCAACTAACAGACCTTCGTCGTTATATGCTAATGCAAAAGAGAAAACAAGATCCTTTTCTCCTTCAAGTGGACGAGTTCCTGCATCAAGCACACCATTGTCTTTTGTAACTTTAATCCAATTAGCATTATCCCAATCGCACAAATCGCCATCGACCTTTATTGAGTTATTTTTTTCGGCGCTACACTCTGTTAAATTGGAGATGACAGCACTAGCATTAGCAAAAAATGCCATTGAGAGAATAATTGCGCCTGTAAATAATTTTTTATTCATAATTTATTTCCTTATTTTGGAAGTTCAGAAATGATTGATAAAATCAATGGAAGAAATTGTTTTTTACGAGAAAGAACACCTGGCATCATAAGCACACCATGATCATTCTTCTTAAAGTGTAATGCGCTCGCAATCTGTGGATTACCAGCAAATAGAAGTACAGAATTACCACGAACAGCATCTGTAATCATTAAACCAAAGAAATCAAGTTTATCTGCTGTAACGCGTCTCTGCAGTTCAGCATGAAGTTTATCCTTATGTTTGTATACAATTGAAAGATTTGTTTCTTCAAGCTGGGACAAAGCAAAACGCCAGCCATTTTCATTATAGTCCTTACAGTCAGAATTGATTGCATTATGTGCTGACATAGTTGCCAAAGGTGAATCAATTTCTAACAAGCGAGCCATTAGCTTATCAGATTTTACACCAGCAAGCTTTTCAAGCCACTTTGCTGTAGTTTTATCCAACTCAGTAGTTGTTGGAGATTGGAACAAAAGTGTATCTGTTACAATGCCACTAAGAATAAGTCCTGCAGTTGACTTTGATGGTTCAATGCCTGCATTCTTAAACATATTTGCAACGATTGTACATGTACTGCCAACAACATCGCAAGTATAACGGATAGGCTCAACCGTTGGGCGCATTCCAATGCGATGGTGATCTACGACCTCTACAATTGGAAGCTCCTCTGCTCCAGGAATTGCTTGAGAAAGCTCGTTATGATCCACAAAAATCATTTTCATTGGAGGTGGTGCAGTCAAATTTGCTTTTGCCACAATTCCTATAAGCTTTCCATCATGATCACAAACTGGGCATTGAGCAGTAGTAGCTGCCATAACCTTGTATTTTATGTCATGCACCATATCATTAGGAGAAAGAACAACAGCATCTGAGCGCAGTGTTATATTACGCACTGGCGTACTGAATTTTACGCGACGTATTACTGTGGCAGAGTCATATTTCGTTCTAAGGATTGTAACGCCTTTAACATTTGCCAATTCTATTACTGCTTTTTCAACAGGACAATTTCCTGTGATGATTATAAGCTTAATATCATTTTGTAAAACGCGCAAATGAATTTCTGGTCTGTCACCAACAATAACAACAGGCTCATGATCAGGAGCCGCCTTAACATGTTTGTCAAAGAACTCAAGGCTCATCGCTGCGACAAACATATCATATGTCTTAAGCTCAGAATTTATCTCTCCACTTAGAAATTCTGCTTTAAGAGTATTTGCAATTTTTTTAATCGAAGAAACAACGGATCGACCAGTCAAGCTGCTATCTGATTTTGAATCAATATTAAGCAACTCTGAAATAAGATTTACAGGACTTAAGATTCCAAGAAAAGTTCCATCCTTTTCAATTACAGGAATTGTTGTCTTATCAAATTTTCTTAATGCAGCAACTGCATCAAGAACTGTTTTACTTCCGTAGATTGATGCATAATCTGTATTCATTACATCACGAACACGAAGATACACATCATTTCTACGGCGAATTGGTTTCACCTTAAATTCATTAAATAGCCATGCTGCCTTGCCAGGCATTAAACCAGGGCAAATGGCTTCAACTCCTTTTTCGCCTTGTAGCTGCTTCAATTCAGCCAAGGCATATGCTGACATAATACTGTCAACATCAGGATTTTTATGACCACTAATTACTATTTTTGAATTCATAATGAAATAATTCCTATTCAAGAATCTTTGAGACAGAACCTACTATACAAAATTAAATCTTGTAAAGGAATCTCTTAATCTTAAGAGTTGTTGTTTTCTCAAAAGGTTCCATACGAATAATGATACGACGAGGATGCTTATATGTAGAGATTGCCTTTACTGCATTCAATACCTCTTCGCGGCACTTATTAGTAATCTCTTCTTCTGTATATGACTGATTATTTTCTTTATGCTCAGCAAAATAATCAAGATTTGGAACAACGATTACACCAACTCGTTCACCCTTTTCGCCTTCCTCGCTATAACCTAAAACGAGAGACTCAAGAATCCATGGACTTGCAGCAATTGTACCTTCAACCTCCTCAGGATAAATATTCTTGCCTTCGCGATTAACAATCATGCACTTCTTACGTCCTGTGATTGTAATATATCCATCCTTGTCCATCTTACCAAGGTCACCAGTCATAAACCAATCACCATCCATGCAAGCAGCTGTTGCAGCATCATTTTTGAAATAGCCTTGCATTACGATTGGTCCTTTAATTTGGATTTCGCCAATACCCTCTTCATTTGGCTCAGCAATACGAGCCTCGCAATTAGGAAGTGCTTTACCAACAGAACCAAAGCGAATATCTTGCTCAGGTGTTAATGCGCAAATTGGAGAAGTTTCTGTCAGGCCATAGCCTTCCATAATACCAATGCCAAGCTTTGTGAAGCCTTTCATTACTGCAACATCTGTAGCAGCACCACCACAAATGATTAAGCGCAGCTTACCACCAAGTCCTTCCTTTACCTTCTTGCCGATTACCTTACCTAAGCCTAGCTTCATTAGTAGCATTGCTGCCTTGCTCTTCTTAAGCTTTGCATAAATTCCATTGTACATTTTCTCTGCTAGCAATGGCACTGCAAGAAGAATTGTTGGAGATACCTCGCGCATATTTTCTGCAACAGTGCGAAGATTTTCAACCATACTGATTTCACAACGGCGGCATAGTGGCACAAGGAAGTTTGCTGAAAATGCAAAGCCATGGTGCAATGGAAGCACAAGCAAGAAATTATCATGCTCATAAACATGGAAATATTGCAAAGCGCCCTCTAGCTGAGTTGTGAAATTACCATGTGTAAGCATTGCGCCCTTTGGGTAACCCGTTGTACCTGATGTATAAATAATTGAAGCAATATCTGACTCGCTAGGAACATTGCTATCAAAGAATGAACCTGGTAGTGCTGCTGCTTCCTGTACACTATCCATCAGCTTAACGAAATCATGAGCAAAAACATGACCAATCTTAGCATCTTCAGAAACTACGTTATCAAGAATTACTACATGCTTAAGCTCAGGCAAATCATCAGCAATTGTATTTAGCAATGGCCATAGCTTTCCTGAAGCAAATACAACATATGTCTCTGAGTCGCGTAGGATATAAGAAACCTCTTTCTCCTGCAAGCGAGCATCAATAGGAACTACCTCAACACCAATAGTTGCCAAACCCAAATATGTAATTAACCATTCTGGGCGATTCTCCATTATAACAGCCGCTCTAAAACCAGGCTTTACTTCAAGCTTATTTGCTGCCTCTGAAACAATTCTGCTACGCTTGTATAGTTCAACAAAGCTCCAAGAATGCCACTGTCCATGAGACTTCCAACGAACAAATGGGCGATTACCTGCCTTATCATTTGCATCCTGTAAATATGTACGAATTGTAGCCATAGTCTAATCTCCTATCAGAATTATAGATTAAATTTGTTTTGCAAAAAAATTATGCGAGACTCTCGCGATCCTCAATCCATGTTTGCATTTCACGAACAGTCTCTTCCCAGCGCTCTTCATTCTTAAGTATCTCAAGAAATTCATCGAACAGGCTATAAAATGCATCTACAAAGAATGAAAAATGCTGTAGTTTCTCAACTAAGCGACCACGCTCATCTGTTCCCTCCTCTGCGCGAGGAACCTTAACAGTACGAAATGCGAAAGTTTGTGCATCAATTGAAGCAGACCATTGATGATTCTCATCAAGAATAAAAGCAACATTTGCACGTGCGAGCTTCTTACCAGAAAGTAGTGCTGTTTTTGCTTCGCTACTTAAAATTGGAGTACCCTTGCGTAGGCTTGTTTCATAAGAGCCTGCACCCTCATTATTCAAGAATGTAATTGGATCAGCAAATGCCAATGCATATGAAATATTTGGATCATGCTTTCCATTTGTAACTCTAAAAGTATGATCTTTTACTTCTGAACGGAAAAGAAGCCAAGTCATAAAATCCAAACCTAAGCCACTCTTATCGGGAATAGCAGATGAATCTGGAGAAAATGTAACTGCACCAAAAGAATCATAAGTAAGGCCTGCACGCTTGAATGCAAGAAGCTCAGGAATCATTGGAATAAGCTTTGCTTGGCTTGTATGTGTAAATGCTGCTTCAAATGCATCCTTTTGCTTTGGACCACGGCATTCAGCAAAAACGCGCTTATTACGGCAATCTGTTGCCACATCAAGATTAGTTAGTGTTGGAGGCATCTGCTCAAGCAATTCCTCATGAACATGTGCTTTTATTTCTGCATGCTGCTGTTTATTGATTGAAGTCAAATTTTGATCCTTCATAAACTGGTATTCAGAAAGCTTCACAATTGATTTCAAAAGTTTGCTTGGCACCTTCTTCTCTGCCTTTAACAAAGAACCACAGAACCAACCATTAATAAACATTGTTTCTTCTGAAATTTCTCTATCAAGCAAAAATCTTGCGGTTGTCCAACCAAAGATAGGAGTCTCACGAAGAGAGTCAAGTGTAGGACATTGACCTTCCTTAACAAGCTCCAGAATATCTGTTGTAATTTCTGCTTCTGTTTCATATACCTGAAACGAATTTGACGAACCATCAAAAATCATAATTACTCCTTAAAAATAAAAATTAAAATCGATTAGTTTTTATAATAAAGCACAATTTGCTTTCTATCCTTACGAACATCAAGCACCCAGCGACTTGCATCCATTGAAGGATCAAGCTTTATATTATCAATGCTTTTACATTCACCCTTCCATGCAAGTACAGGATATTGACCAGGCTTTGCACGCTCTGCATTTACCACCTTAATACATGCACCTTCACCAAATGTTACGTTCTTATTAACAAGCAAAGGTTTTGGAGCAGAAGCTAAATCTAACTCAATTAAATTCTTTGCATTAACAGTCAAATTTTCAATCAATGCATTACCACCGGCAAGCACAAGTGCATTACCAGTATTGTTATTGCAATTCTTCTCTGCTCCAATAATAATTGAAGCAACTCCTGTCAATTCACTATATGGGCCAAGTATAAAGCGATTATCCTGTGCATGACGATTATTGCTCTGGCTATAGCCAATATAAATATTTTGATTATCCATCTTAAGAATAGTCTTTGCCTTTGATGTACCACGCATTTCAAAAACATTATCGCGAATACTTTGATTATCGCTATTATTATTCTTACCAACGATAATTGATTGCTCTTGACGCATCATGCTTCCAGAAAGCAATCTAAATCTATTTGTAACAGCAGGACGTCCAACTCCATTACCAACAATAATCTGAGACTTTGATAGAACCCTTGCACCATCTTGAACTACGATTGAATTTCCTTGAGCAGTTGAAGAGCCTGCATTTCCAACAATTGTGGTATCGCCTGTACTCTCCCATGCTGAGCCGGCACCACTGATAATAAGCTTATTATCTACTGCATGTGAAGTATTATGAGTGCGAGATGCATGACCGATTACTGCTCCCTTTGAGCGAAGCTTACCACCCTTGATTACACGAACAACAACATTACTTACTGGACAATTTTCTGATTTATGAGCTGATGATGTTTGTCCTACATACATTCGTGGTGTAGAATTTAAAACTGCGCCATTAGAAACTGTAATTGTGACATTTGTTGTAGGATTTCCCCAATCAGTATATCCGATTGTTAAATCATCTGCTGTTACATTGAGGCGGGTATCCTTGCCTGTAATAACTGCTGTTGAGCAGCTGCCTCTGAAACCAAACCATAATAGACGTGTTTCTAGCTTTGCTCCATCGCTCAAAATCAACTTAGAATGCTTAGAGCCGTCGGTTGGAATTTGAAGCTTGTTAATGCCAATAATTTGAGAATTACCTAGCACCTCAATTGTATTGCTTCCTTTACTGAAAAGGTCACCCCAACCACCGCGAACACCAAGAAGCAAATCGTTATTATTTAAATTAATTGTTGTTGGAGAATCCTTTGTACCACCTGTCAAACGCAGAGTTACATTACTGCAACCAATCTGGCCAAGATTTCTATCTGCAACACCAACATACATTCCCTTGCAGCTTACCTCTGCGCCATTAGCAAATTCGAAAGTATATCTTTCTCCATCCCATGCATTAAATAAACGGATGTGACCAACATTTGAAAAAATACCACCATCTAGCTTAAAGCCTTTTGAAAATAATGCAATTGGACGATTTTGAAAATCAACCATAGATGGCTCACCTGCATCATTAACTCCAGAGACATCAAATTTATGACGAATAAAAAATATATCATTTTTATTTGTGCTGCAAACCTTTATCTGAGATCCCTTAACGATTGAGAATGAAGATGCATAGTTTGTTGAAAAGCTATTTTCATTTAGGATGCTGCCAGTAACATTTGAAAGAGTAACATCACCTTGGTTAAAAGAAAGCGACTTTAAATCAACAACACCATCAGCAATAGTTAAACTCTTAGGACCATGCTTATTGATACGGAATTGAGATCCATCAGCACCGCCTTTTAGAACAACATCACCATTGATTGTATCAATGGTTGTATCCCATCCAATACGAAGACGTTTCCCTTCCAAAGTTTGAGTATTTGAAGAGTGATTTTCAATTATGCCTTTAGAAAAAATATTTTCCAGAATGTAACCATCATCTTTATTTTCATTTACTGAGCCACCAATTGAAAGAATTGGTGCAGAAACAGTGAATGGTCCTGCATTTGTTGGGTAAAGAAAAGTACCTGCACGAAATTCAAAATCTTCGCCACCAAATCCAAAACGCTTTCCTTCTTCTGAATCAAACGAAATAGCTGATGAAAAAGCGAAAAAACTAGGATTATTCTGTTCATGCCAATTTGTTTTGTCTGTCCATTTGGGAGATGTGCCACCACCTAACCAACGATGTATAATAACACCATCAGCATCTCCTTTTGCAACTAAACTTGTCATCCAAGTAATGGACAAACCAAGTACACATAAAATAAAGCTTCTCATTACATTACACCAAAAAATTCTATCAAATAAAATACCCCTAACTTATATATATAAAGTATAGCAAAATATCACTCTATAAGCAACTTAAAAGCAAATAACGTTAAACGCAAATTTGACAATTTGAAGTATATGTATTAATTCACTTTTTATTAAGGGTTGACCCACAACAACCTAATTCTACAAACACCTGGAATTGCAACGGAAATATAGCATGGAATACATCACATGCTACAACTCAAATTTTAATTTAAATTAGTATTGCACTCAACAAAATGTGTTTGTGTAACCATATTAACATTAGGTATTTGACACTTAAATCCGCAATCCCTTGAACTTGAACACCGTTCAAAAAATGCACATCCCTCCCATTCGCCTGGAGGAGGCACTCGTCCTGGAATAGTTTGAAGCTCAGCAATGGTCGTCCCTTTTATAGACGGCACAGCCTTCAGCAAGCCTTGTGTGTACGGATGAAGTGGATTTTCTAAAATTTCTGAAACTTTTCCTGATTCTACAACTCTGCCACCATACATTACTGCGGCATATTCAGAATATTTTGCAACTAGGCCCAAATTATGAGTAATAAAAAGAATTGAAAGACCTAGTTTTACACGAAGTTCTGACAAAAGCTCTAGCAACCTTTGCTGCATAATAACATCAAGAGCAGTTGTTGGTTCATCTGCAATTAACAATCTAGGCCTAGAAAGCATTGCCATCGCGATACATACTCGTTGAGCCATTCCACCACTCAATTCACAAGGGAATGCATTTAAAATACGTTTCTCAAGCCCAACAGACTGTAAAAGTTTTGATAGCTCATACTCACAAGATTTCTTTGGTCCTCTGTAAACTTCTAATAATTGGTTTTTTACTCTAAGCACAGGATTTAATGCAGAAATTGGATCTTGAAAGATATATGCAATACCACCCTCGCCTCGCAATTCTCTTAATTCATTAGAACCTAAATTTAATATAGATTTACCTGCAAATAGCACCTCTCCTGAAAGCTTTGCTTGATTAAAAGGAGGTAACTGAGTCAGACTCATAGATGTAACACTTTTACCGCATCCACTCTCTCCTACTAAGCTATAAAAACTGCCCTCGGGTATATTAAAACTTACGCCACGAACAAGCTCAAGAGGCTTTTTATCTTTTATTACACTCACATGTAAATCACGAACCTCCAATATGTTACAACTCATAAACAAAAGTACTCCTTTACTCTTTGAGTTAATATTGCAGGTTCTTTATAAAAGCTATTCCAATTAAAACGAGAAAGCAAATCACCAGGATCAAGCTCTTCTCCAAATTCAGCCCAGCCACACCACCATGCAAGAATGCCTACTACTTGCTTTGGAGTAAAACCTTTCTCACGTAACATAGCAATTCGTGTATCGCCATGACGCTTAGCTAAACGCCGTCCATCTTCAGCAACAACAAGTGGCACATGAATATATTGTGGAGAATAAAAATTTAATGCTCTTTGAAGGATAATGTGAGAATGAGTTGCTTCTAGCAAATCATCACCTCTTAAAACCTCGGTTACCCCCATCAGATAATCATCTATTACATGAGCAAACGTATAACCAGCTCCATTTTGCTCACGAGCCAGGGCAAAATCTCCAATATCTAGCTGATAATCAGCAATGCTTTCTCCACAAAGCAAATCATTGAAGCTTGTTGTTCCTTGCTTTTCAAGCTTAAATCGCCATACAGGAAGCCTACCCTCACCTAATATATTTGTGGCAGAGTCCCAATCTGCAAAACGCCCTCTACATGTCCCATTATAAATTAAGCGTTGATCTTCACGATGCGGAGCACTTTGTACATTTTCTATTTCATTACGAGAACAAATACAAGGGTAAACTAAATTTTGCTCAATAAGTTGCTGAAGATATTCTCGATATATTTCTTTACGATTCGATTGGATATACTCTTTTTCATCAGTATCAGGTCCTGCATCCCAATCTAGGCCAAGCCAATGCAAATCATCAAGTGCCGCCTTTGTCGCCCATGGCTTTACCTTTGGATGATCAAGATCCTCCATACGAACAATCAATCGGCCATTACGAGAACGAATACTAAGCCATGCTAACAGAAAGCTTCGAGCATTCCCTAAATGTAATGCACCTGTAGGGCTAGGAGCTAAACGGCCCACTATAGGTGTTATATTTTTTGATGATTCGACAGCATTCATTGTGTGCAAAAATACAGCAGTATAACTACAAATTACTCAAATCTTACTCTTGATAGAAAACATAAGCACCAGTTGGAATATTCTTTTCATCCATATCTGCACCTGAAGTAAGAGTACCTTTTTTTGAATTAAAATAATATGTGTCAGGCATATTCCACTTTAATCCACATATATTAAAGACTGGTTTTTTTGAAGAAATTGGTCCACCAACTTTGTAACCTACTAATACAAATGAACCTTCTGGTAATGCTTCAAGCTTCTTAATTGTTTGCTGACTACCTCTTAAATAATAGCCTTTTTTATTAGATGGGAAATAAAATGTTGTACCAGCAAGTATTTCATCTCCTGTTATATCGTGAACACTTCCATCCTTACCTATCTCCATTAAAGTAACATCAGGATTTTCGCTTCCCTCTCCACCACCAATTTCTACACGTGTTCCTTCTGGCATTGACTTCCATTTTTTTACCTCTTTTCCCGTTTTTGTAGAGCCATCTGGGAAATGATAAATTGTATCTGCTGAATTATACAAATCTCGTGCAATATCCCATGCAGAACGACCTGGGCCAATAATATTGCTTGGAAGTTTGAATACAAATGGTTGAGTTGTTGTAGTAAGCACTACAGGTGTCTGTGACTTTGTTTGTGTAACTTGATTTGTAACTACATACGATCCAGAAGGTTGTACAACAGTTTTATCAACAACAGGTATCGTTTCCTTTTGTGTTTTAGGAGTACTAGCTTTCTTTGGGCGAGAATACAAAATTTTTGACAGCTCTGTATCTGCATCCACTAAGCGTCCTGCACGCACATCAGGGTCAAACAAAGGCTTTGATTTAAGACCTAACTTTAATCTATTTTCTGGCTTTGCCAGGAGCATACCACAACGCTTTCTTCCACGATGTTTACGCTTTTGCCAACGATTAGGATTTCCATATGCAACCATTGAATGCGTAAGCACCCTGTCATCACTAATTGCATAGGTAGTTTTTAATTCTGAAATCAAGCGTCTCAAAGATTCGTATTGTGCCTTGGTAATTTCTTTATCATGGTAGCCGGCTATCTCAATTCCAATAGACATCGAGTCTAAACCTGTTTGGCCGTTCCACATGCTGACGCCTGCATGGTAAGCTATACGATTTTTATCAATAATCGTATATATTTTACCATCCTTGTCTACCATATAATGACATTCGCCATTTTTACTAAGTTTTTCCAATGCTCCTCTTGCAGATCCCTCAGTAGTATGCAAAATAATAAATTTTGTTACACGACGATATTTTCTTGTAACATTTTTGGGGCTGCGATAACTCTTTATCACAAATACTGGTTTATTATTTGTGGGAGCAGCTACTAGTTCTTGCGGCAAAAAAAACAGATGGGCAGAAATAGCAAAAAGAATAATGCTCCAATAGCATCTAAAAAATTGCTTTAATCTACCCATCTCTATGCTTTCACATACACTCTGCCACGCATAATGTGGCAGAGTGAGTAATTAATTAAGCCAATAGGCTCTTTGATGTCATATCTGCAGGTATTTCAATACCCATTAGGTCAAGTACTGTAGGTGCAATATCTGACAAAATACCTTCCTTGCGTAGCTTTACACCTTCTGCATCATTTGCTACATAAATGCAGTCAACAAGATTTAGAGTGTGGCTTGTCTTTGTCATGCCTGTCTCATAATCTACCATCTGATCAGCATTACCATGATCAGCTGTGATTAGAATCTTAGCATCAAGCTCTAGCAAGCGCTTTACTACCTTACCAACACACTCATCAACAATTTCTACTGCCTGACGAGCAGCATCAAAATCACCTGTATGACCAACCATATCGCAGTTTGCAAAGTTAACAGCAATAAAACCATACTCGTTATTTTCCAAACGCTTTAGTAGGTCCTCTGTTACTGTATAAGCATCCATCTCTGGGTGGCTAGCAAAAGTAGCTGGGTCAAAGCGGCTAGGAATATTTACCTGATCTTCGCCATCATATGGCTTTGTTGACTTACCATTGAAGAAGCTTGTAACATGGCGGAACTTCTGAGTTTCAGCAATACGTAGCTGACGTACACCAGCCTTGCTAATTACCTCACCTAGAAGGTTATCCATGCCACCACCTGCGCCCATAGCGCCAAGTAGGTAATCTTCAAACTCATCCCAGTAACGTGTAAAGCCTAGATATGCAATACGTGGGCGAACACTGCGTGTTCCCTCATAATCATCACAAACAAATGCCTGTGTTAGCTGAATTGCACGATCCTGACGATAGTTTGTATGCATTACAACATCGCCATCCTTGATACCTGCATAATCACCGATTACATATGGAACAATGTACTCATCTGTCATCTCAACGCCATCTGGTGTCTTGTCATTATCATAAGACTCCTTAACTGCGCTAACTGCATCTGCAGCCTTACGGCCAACTGCTGCAACCAATGTCTCATAAGCCTGGCTTGTTAGCTCATAATTGCGAGAGCGGTCCATTGCATAATAGCGGCCCATTACTGTACCAATCTTACAATTACCGATTGCTTCCATTTCCTTCTGTAAGCGGCCGATATACTCTAGAGTACTGCGTGGTGGTGTGTCACGACCATCTAGGAATGGGTGAACAATAATCTGACCCTCAGCCCATGTCTGGCGTGCACGACGCATTAGCTTAAATAGATGCTCCTGATGAGCATGTACACCTTCGTCCTGCAATAGGCCTAGGAAATGTAGGCTGCCTTTGCCATCCATCCAAGCCTTCATAAAGCCCTGCCACTTCTCTGTTTCAAACAAAGAACCACTGCTCAAGCCATCATCAATACGCTTTAGCTCTTGAACAACTATACGGCCAGCACCCATATTTAGATGACCAACCTCGCTTGAACCCTGATAACCATTTGGCAAGCCTACTGCTTCACCGCAAGCATCAAGAAATGCCCAAGGAAATTTTGCCTTATATGAATCAATATTTGGTGTATTAGCGGCTGCTACAGCGTTACCTTCTGTCTTATCATTAACGCCCCAACCATCACGAATAATCAATGCTACTGGTCTCATTAAAACTCCTTCAGTATAAATTTAATGTAAAAATTGTGGTTAATTCTAACAAAAATATGATTTTTTTTCAATTTGAAAAGGTCTTAGAAAATGAAATTATAAATGTCATTAAAATTCAAATTTCAACACCTTAACACCATAAGTGTCAACATCACTCCAATCTACGCCCTCAAGATATGGACCACTCCACATTTCAAAGGATAGTTCCTTACCTGTTCGCAAATCTGTTATGCGCTTTGGCACATAACCAGCTGTCTCAAACAAAGCAAATCCTTTAAGTGGTGTCTGTGTCACTAGCACATAAAATGTGTTTGGATCATCGTATGGTGTTGTGATTGAGCAAAAACCAATACTATTATGGTGATCAAAGTAGCCTGGTGTCATAATTGTAGCCTCAGCACCCTTTGTATTGTAAATAGCTTCGCTACCCCACTCCAAGAAATCTTTGATGCGCTTCAAGGATGGCTTTAGCTCTTCTGGAACAGTTCCATCAATTAAAGGGCCAATACCAGGGGCAAAATTCCACATGCCACGCTGACCCATTGCACAGCAAAATTCACGCAATAAGAAAAATTCATCATTTTTATATTCTGGCTTAATCTTATCAGGGCCATTCCACCACCAATAGTTTGGTGTAGGAATATCCTCATTAAAGTCACGACGTGGTGGAGTTGCTCCCCAACGACCATTTCTACGATAGCCACTCCATCTATTGTATGGAGGAGAGCAAGGGTCTTCATGCTCCTCAGATGTTCCATAATCTGTATCTGGAACATCTAGCTCTGCAGCAGCATTATTTGTAATGATAAAATCATCACCCCACAATGAGCGAATATATCCTGGGATACGTTCCATACCAAACTCTGGACGTCCATCAAGCCATAAACCAGCAAGTGCTTTGCCATAGCGATCATAAATTTCCTTAATCAGTTCACACAACAGAGTGTAGTATGCAGGATATCCGCCCTTACCAACCTCTGGATCAATACATGGAGCATATGGCTCTTGATCCCAACCACCAAAGCCCATTGGGAGATATAGGAATGGCTTAATTCCACGCTCGTTACATGCTTTGATAAATTCACCAACATAATCACCCTTTGTCTTGTAATAGAAAGTAGCATTATTTGTTGGGAATAAAACTGTCAAAGCATCACCTGTGTGAATTGCTGTCAAAATAGCATATTTCGCACCTACATCCTTTGCTGCCTGGGCAAGATTAACACCTACTGCCTCTGGGCCTGGAGTTGCTGCTTCAAACTCCTCAGGCGTTGAATACATCATTTTGCCATTATAAATATCATCTTCAACAACTACAGAGCAGCCACCACCTGTAAATAAACCATAGTGGTAAAACATACCGAAACGTGCTGGAGCAAACCATTTCATTGCACGCTCTAAACGAGCCTTATGAGTATCTGATAATTGCATATTTCTCTTCCTTGAACAAAATAAATATTAAAACTCAAAAGAACCAAAATTGACTCTTTATTTATATGGTAATATTAACAAATATCCGTCATAAAACAAAAGAGAAAAAGAATAAAAAATATATCTAAAAAACAATTTTCATTAAAATACTACAAAAAACAGCAATAATATTACTATTTTTTCCGATTGGCTCTAAAATCTCTGACTGCACGCACTAACCATAATGGCAGATGCTCTACAAGAAAGCAATAGGTACCATGCTTAATTTGTGCACAAATACGTGCCCAACGTGTACGCTTCAAGTATTCAGGTGTTACCTTAAAAATATATTTCTCAAACTTATCTTGATTTTCTAAAATATATTTTGGAAATGTATTATCCAAAGGAATACAGAAAAAACGCTGCCAATCAAATGGTGTCTTACCTTCAGAAATCAGCTTTTCAATACTCTGCTCTGTTACTCCATCAACATTAAATTCCTGATGTGCGTAGGATTTTAGTTTATGCAATACAGCGGCAGCTCCACCTATACTTGTGAAATGCCAGCCTGCATGGCGTAGCTTACGCATAGGAATCTCACGAGCACAACGAATTTTAGTAGGCGTCGTTCCTTGATTATATTCCTCAAGCATAAAGCGATTATACTCAACCTTAACATTATCTGCGATTGAGAAAAAATTATCGTATGAAAGTAGTTTTGTTCCTTGCCAATAATACTCCATCACATTACGGGCATTCAAATAAAAGCAATAGTAATCGTTATAGAATGTTGTCATCCCAGCGGCACCAGCATACTTTGCTACTAGTTCTGGGCGTGGAATCTCGTCAATATCTGAAAGAAGAATTGTATCTCCGGATTTTGCATGTTGCTTCACTACTTCTGCAATATAATTGCGTTGGAGATTTTCTAAAATCCATGAATCATCTGCTTGAGGAAGTGTTTCTAATTTTGCATAAATAATTTTATCTTCAAAGCGAGAAAAACGAGCACGATTCTCCTCAAAATAAAATGGTTTTTCTAAACCAGAGTGTGTTTTACTTGCTTCTACAATTATAAAGCGATCAACAACTGGACTTAGCAATTCCAGGCGTAGCTCTAAAAGCTCTAGCTCATTAAAAAATGTAAAGCAATCAAAAATCATAAAAGAAAAGTTGAGCTAGCGGTTCTTCAGATAGACAATGCCCACACGCACTCTCTCTACCATCACCATTGTAAATAATATTGGATGGCGAATAATCTTTAGCCATTTCCAATTCTCAACAAACACCCAAAAGAAACGATACCACACGCCGAGCTGCTTTCGGATAATTTTATCATTATTCCACTTCTCGCGATATGCAGCCATCTTCTGCGTATAATACGCTTTCTTTTCAAGCATCTTTTCTGTGGACAACAGCTTTTCGTTATGAATCAACTCGCCTTTTGTCAATGCCACATTTTTAGTGACAGCTAAGATACGTCTGTCAATATCCCAATCTTCCGGACCGACAAGTGCTTCATCATAGCCACCTATTTGAAGAAAGAGCTCACGCTCAAATAAACGCAGTCCATCTATACATGTGGCATTGTAAAAACTGCGCTCAAAATTACGAGCCCTTGCACGCAATCCCTTTCCTACGCGATGCTCACGAATATACATCGCAGAAGGAGGTTTCTCTGAATTGCAGCATGCAAGAAGCTCTTGAAGAGTTGCCTCTGGCAATATCATATCTGCATCCAAAAATAACAGATATTTTCCAGAGGCTTGTTGTGCTCCAAAATTACGTTGTGTGGAGCGCTCAGGACCAATAGAAAAAACGCGTGCGCCAAATTCGTTTGCAATAGCTAATGTATCATCCTCAGAGAAATTATCCACAACAATTAACTCACAAGACCCTGCCACCAATTGCTCTGCAAATGGTGTACAGCAATTAGCTATATTTGCTTGCTCATTTTTTGTTGGGATAATTACACTAATAATTGGTTGCATTTTGTTTTAGAAACAATTAGCTATTACTTGTGGCACACGCTTTTTATTACTTTAGAATTTCTAGTTCAACACCTAGTAGGCTTGCAATATTCTTTGCAAGAACTGTGTTATCAATTTCGCCAGCAAATAATTCTGCGCCAGGACCAAATGCATATACAGGAACATTTGCTGCTGAGTGAGAACCAGAATTATATGTAATTGTCATCTCCTTATCATCGCGAGAAGAAGCAGAGATGCTGCCAGTTTCATGGTCTGCTGTTACGATTACAAGAGTATCCTTATTCTTGTTAGCAAAATCAACAGCTGCCTTAACTGCGATATCCATATGTATTGTTCCTAGAACTGTCTTTGATGGGTCATTACCATGTCCACCCTTATCAGGATAGCAGCACTCAACCATCATAAAGAAACCATTAGGATTCTTCTCTACACGAGCAATAGATGCATTCATAAATTCAGCAACAGATGTTTCCTTATCCAGGAATTTGCTATCTAGGTGAGCAATGACCTTCTTATCTGCTGGAGCAGCTTCAAACTCACTCATACCTTCTGTGATAACATGTGTATCTGCAATCTTTGCAACTACTGCTGCGTTATCTTTGTTACATAGCCATTTAAGTGTATTATTACCACCGAGAACTACATCAAATTTACAATCCATCAAATCTGTTAAGATTCCACCAAAATCGTGGCGAGATGGTTTGTGAGCAAAAAATGCAGAAGGAGTTGCTCCTGCAATACTATCAGAAGTAATAATAGCGATAGCCTTACCTTTTTCATTGCTTAGGGTAGCATATGATTTCAGAGGAACAAAGTTTGTGCCTTCTTCAGACTTAACAGTTCTTCCACCGATATTGCCATTATTAACCTTATTACCTGTTGCCATAGCAGTTGCAGCTGCAGCAGAATCTGTTACACCACTGTTAAGAGAGCGAGTCTTTAGCATACCTTTAACAGGTAGTTGCTCCATAAATAGTTTACCATTTTCACCATGAATATAAAGTGATGTTGCATTAAATGCACCAGAACCCATACCATCGCCAATTAAAAGAATGATATTTTTTGGCTTTGCACCAGCTTCTACTGCTGCAGGAACATCATTCGCAGAATATTTTAGGCCTTCATACTTACCTAGCTCAATTTTCTTGTCGTTTGCTGCAAATGCAAAAGCACAAAAAGAAGTTAAAACAACTGTTGAAATAAATTTATTCATTTTTACTTATCCTTTAAACAACAAATGGCATTTCTATCATTGAATAACGCGTAGAAACACCATTCTTTTTCAATTTTATAATAATTTTAATAATTAATTATTCTGCCTTTGAAAAATCACCTTTTCCAACGCCACATACTGGGCATACCCAATTCTCTGGGATATCCTCAAATTTTGTTCCAGCAGCGATACCGCTATCAGGATCACCTACCTCTGGGTCATAGATATAACCACAAATATTGCAAACATATTTATCCATAATTTTACCTCCTTAGAGACATTTCTTTAATAAAACATTAAATTAACGGGACCTTCGTTCTAACGAATATTTTACCAAAAACAAAATATCAAAATCAACACATAACAAAAAAATATCACACATCGGAGTTTGTCATAGTAAATGAATCCAGAAAGAAAAATGTAAAGTACAAAATAACACCCATTTGCTCAAATGCTAGACACTTTGGTAAAACAGAAAAAACAATCTTTTGAAAGTCAACAGCCAAATATATCAGAATCAAGAAAAAGACACCAATCTTCAAATAAACTAAAAGAGTCACATAAATATATTAAAGATATAGACAATTAACGTAAAAATGTAAATAAACAACC
>JAGCJJ010000093.1 GCA_017648065.1 Kiritimatiellia bacterium
AAGTAGTGGTACTGCCACTTGATGCAGCTAAGTCACCTGAGTGTGCAGAAGCAGCAGATAAGCTTGTAAAGGAGCTTGAGGATCGTGGCATTGATGTATTCGTTGATGACAGAGACGAGCGTCCTGGCGTTAAGTTTAAGGATGCAGACCTAATCGGCTTCACTATTCGTGTAGTTGTAGGAAATCGTTCTCTTCAGCAGGGTGGTGTTGAGGTTCGCGTTCGTAAGACAGGCGAGTCTTCATTATTGCCAGTAGAGACAGCTGCAGCACAAATCGCTGATATGCTAAAGAATTTATAATTAAATAGTTTAATATATAAATATAATTAACAATAGAGAATTATACAAAATGAAAAATACATTAACAAAAAAAGATATCGCTCTTGCATTGAGCAAAGCAGAAAACATTAACCTAACACAGACAGAAGCATATGATGTTGTTCAGACTATGCTATCAATCTTGTCTGATGAGCTAGTTAAGGGTGCACACGTTGAGTTCCGTGATTTCGGTGTGTTTGATGTTGTTTTGCGTAAGGCACGTATTGGCCGTAACCCAAATCAGCCAGATGCTGAGGTAGATATTCCTGCTCGTTATGGCGTAAAGTTCAAGCCAAGCAAGGCATTGCAGGAAAAGCTAGCACAGAAGAACTAATTTAATAACCATTTTTTGGTTGATGCGTCAGCACGCTAATTGCTGACAGAAATAGGAAAGAAAGTGGACAATTTTTCTTCTCCACGCGGAATGCGTGATTTTTACCCAGAGGACATGGTACTCAGAAATCGAATCTTTGATGCATGGCGTGCAGCTGCAGTTGCATCAGGTTTTGAGCAGTATGATTCCTGTGTTGTTGAGACCCTTGAGCTATTGCAGCGTAAGGCTGGTGAGGAAATCGTAGATCAGATTTATGCTTTTAAGGATAAGTCTGACCGTGATTTGGCTCTTCGCCCAGAGATGACCCCAACACTTGCCCGCATGGTTGTGGCACGTCAGGGCTCTCTACGCTTCCCAATTAAATGGTTTACAATTGCTCAGTGCTTCAGATATGAGCGTACAACACGTGGTAGAAAACGTGAGCATTATCAGTTGAATCTTGATATTATTGCAGAGGAAAGCATTTCCGCTGAGGCAGAGGTACTTTTTGCTGCAGTAAGCGCACTTCGCAAGATGGGCGTACCTGATGAGGCATATCGCATTAGAGTGTCAAATCGTGCACTTCTTTCCGAGCTTTTGCTTTCTCTAGGTGTGAAGGAGCAATTCCACCAGGGTGCATTTATTGCCCTAGATAAAAAGGGTAAGATTCCTCGTGAGCAGATTGAGGCAATTCTCCGTGAAGAGGGATTAGATGATGAGGCATGTACAGCAGCCTTTAATCTAATGGATATTTCCAGCTTTGAAGATGCAGAGAAATTGGTAGGAGAGGGCTCTCCTGCAGTTAAGCAGCTACGCGAGCTATTTGCTTTGCTTGATGCTTATGGTATTGGTGGTCAAGCTGTGTTTGATATTTCAGTAATTCGTGGCTTGTCATACTATACAGGCATTGTTTTTGAGGCTTTTGATACAAAGGGCGAATTCCGCGCAATCTTTGGTGGTGGCCGTTACGATAATCTTCTTTCAACCATTGGTGGTGATCCTGCTCCAGCAGTAGGTCTAGGCTTTGGTGACGTTGTTGTTGGTGAGCTAATCAAGGCATTAGATTTACCTGCAACAGAGGAGAAGGAACTAATCGTTCTAGGTTATATGTCCGATGAGCAGCGTTTTGCAACAACAAAGCTTGCAGCAAAGCTTCGTGCAGAGGGCAAGGCTGTATCTTTGATGACACATAAGCAAAAGCCAAAGGCTTTCTTTTCTACAGCTGCAGAGAAGGGCTCTCATGCAATTTACATTGGCCCAGATGATTGCGAAAAGGGTGTAGCAAAACTAAAGAATCTTGCTACTCGTGAGGAAACAGAAATTTCTCTCTAATATGATAGCAATTATTGATTATAAGGCAGGAAATATAACAAGCGTAAGGCTTGGTTGTGAAGCAGTTGGTGCTGTTGCTGAGATTACCTCAGACCCAGCAGTAATCAGAGCTGCTTCACATGTAATTTTCCCTGGTGTTGGTGCCGCAGGCTATGCAATGGATAAGCTTCGCGAATCAGAGCTTATTCCTGTAATTAACGAGTGCTTAGCTGCAGACAAACCTTTTCTTGGTATTTGCTTAGGTACACAAATTCTTTTTGAGCATTCAGAAGAGGATGGTGGTGTTCTTACTTTAGGCATTTTCCCAGGTAAGGTGAAAAAATTTATTCCTCAAACACGTGCAGATAAAATTCCGCACATGGGATGGAATCAAGCCAAGCAGCGCTACGCACATCCTTTGTTAGCTGGTGTGCCAGATAATGCAGATTTCTATTTTGTGCATAGCTATTATACTGAGCCAGCACTTGAGTCTGATATAGTTTGCACAACAAATTATTGTGGTATAGAGTTTACCTCAATGGTTGGACGTGGCAAAGTGGCTGCAACGCAATTTCATATTGAAAAGTCCGGCAAGTACGGACTGCAGATATTAAAGAATTTCGCAAATTTGTAAAAAAAACGAGGCGCAAGCCTCGTTTTTTTATATGAAAGTGTGTTTGTTTCATTGAAAATTCGTTTTGAATTTCAATTGTTAGATATCATATAATGATTAACAATTCCTTCAGAAATTAGATTTAATTTATTCTTGAAGTTTTTTTGCTTTATAAGGTATAATATACGAGAAACACACAAAAGTTATATTTGTAAAATATTTTAGGAGGTATTCTTTATGATTAAAGGAACAGAAACAGAGAAAAATCTTTTGAAGAGCTTTGCAGGTGAATCTCAGGCTCGTAATCGTTATACATTCTTTTCAAGCGTAGCAAAGAAAGAAGGATATGTTCTTGTATCTGATATCTTTGCTGAGACAGCAGCTCAGGAGAAAGAGCATGCTGAGCGCATGTTTAAGTGGCTAGAAGGTGGTCCAGTTGAGATTACTTGCACATATCCAGCAGGTAAGATCGGCACAACAGTTGAGAACCTAAAGGCAGCTGCAGCTGGCGAGAATGAGGAGTGGTCACACGATTATCCTGCATTTGCAGATGTTGCTGAAAAAGAAGGCTTCGCAGAGATTGCTGCAATGTATCGTAAGATTGCTGTAGCAGAGAAGTATCATGAGGAGCGCTATAATAAGCTATTGCAGCGCATTGAGAATGGTACAATGTTTGATAATGGTGCTCCTGCTAAGTGGCGCTGCCGCAACTGCGGTTATATCCACGAGGGAACATCTGCTCCAGAGAAGTGCCCTGCATGCCTACATGCACAGGCTTACTTTGAGCGTTTTGCTGAGAACTTCTAAGCAATGAGAATAACAGGGGGAATAAATCGTGGCAGAGTGGTAAAAATGCCATCTGCAGGGGTTGTTCGCCCAACCCAGGATTCGGTGCGAGAGGCGCTTTTTTCTATGTTGCGCGAAATCGTGCCGGATTCTGTATTTCTTGATTTGTTTGCTGGAACTGGTGCCGTAGGCCTTGATGCAAAAAGCAGAGGAGCTGCTGAAGTAATTTGGGTTGAACGAGATAAGCGTGTGGCAGCAGTTCTGGAAGACAATATTAAGACAATTTGTGGCTCAATGGATGGAGCTCAGCTGGTGCGAGCAGATGCAATGCAGTGGCTTACCCGCCCAAGCGGCCGCAAACGTTATATCACAATAGGCTTCGCTGATCCTCCATATACTACTGAGGAGAAGAGTGACGGAATTGACGAGCTTTTGGCTGCCGTGGCAAAGTCGGAGATAATGGTTGAGCGTGGAGTCTTTGTGGTTGAGCAGCGTCTTGGAAGCCCTATGCCTTTGCTCCCAGAAAATTGGGAGATGATAAGTGAGCGCAAATATGGCAAGACGCGTCTCTGTCTGTTAAGGGTTAAATATGAAGCAGACCCTGAGCAGAATTAGAATATAACAAACTTAGCTTCAACGAATTAGTAGAAATACAGCTAGATATTTAGGCAAAAATGGAAAATCGTAGAACAATTATTTATCCAGGAACTTTTGATCCACTTACGCTTGGTCATTTAGATTTGATTAAGCGCGTAAGTTCTTTGTTTGATAATGTGATTATTGCGATTGCAGCAACCTCAGTAAAGAATGGCGCAATGTTCTCTTGTGAGGAGCGTGTTGCAATGGCGCGTGAGGTGGTAGATGGAATGCCTAATGTCAGCGTGGAAATAATGAATGGAATGCTTGTGGATTTTGCTCGCAAGCATAAGGTACGCGTGGTGCTACGTGGTTTGCGTGCATATAGTGATTTTGAATATGAATTTCAGATGGCGCAAACGAATCGTAAGCTTGCACCTGAAATTGAGACTCTCTTCCTTATGCCAAAGGAAGAGCATAGCTATGTAAGCTCCAGTACAGTGCGCGAAGTGGCTAAATATGCTGGTGATACAAGCATATTTGTTCCACCAGAGGTCCAAAGATATATTGAGCGCCATGTTGTTGTCTCCAGATTGAATGGCAAATAGGTGATAGAGTGAAGATATTTTTAGCCGACTATAATGAGTCGCCAAAGAAGCTTTTGGGTGAAGATCCAGTGGAGTGCTTTGAGTGGGAGGTTTCTTCCTACGATTTGTTAACTCCAGCGGGACCAATTTTGTCAAAGCTGACAATTCAGCTTTTTGATAAAGAATTGCTCGTGATGGGTGAGTGTTCTGCTGATTTTGTGGGTAATTGTTGCCGCTGTGGCAAGGAAATTTCCATGAAAATAGTGGCAGAAGTGAATTTTTCTGAGGAAATTTCACTAGAAACAGGCGAGTTTGACTTGACAAATGAGTTAAGAGAATGTATTCTACTCGCTCTTCCAAATCACCCATTGTGTAGTGTTGATTGCAAAGGACTCTGTTCTCAGTGTGGTAAGCCACTTTCTGAGGGCAAATGTTCTTGCAAAAAGAATGACAAAACTAGCGTATGGGATGCGCTGGATGGTATCTTATAAGATAGAAACGTTAATACGTAAAGGAAATCGGAGTTAAAAATGGCAGTACCAAAGAGGAAAAAGTCAAAGATGCGCGTTCGTATGCGCCGTGCACAGAAGAAGGCAGAGCTAGCTTCAGTAGCAACATGCCCAGAGTGTGGTGCACCACGCCAGAATCACCATGCTTGCCCAAGCTGCGGTATGTATCGTGGTCGCAAGGTAGTAACTGTCGAAGCATAATTATAGAAATCAGCTATGCGTATTGCTGTTGATGCCATGGGTGGCGATTACGCCCCTTATGAGATTGTCAAGGGCACTGTAGAGGCATTAAAGGATATTCCAGAGGATGTATCCTTGGTGCTTGTTGGTGACCAAGGTGCAATTCGAGAGGAGCTTGCTAAATATAATGTTAGCGAGTCTCCTCGATTGAGTATTGTACACACCACTCAGGTTATTGAGATGTGTGAGGCTCCGGCTCAGGCAGTACGCACAAAGCGTGATTCTTCAATCTGCCGTGGAATGCAGTTAGTTAAAGATGGGGAGGCAGATGCTTTCCTATCTGCTGGTAGTACTGGTGCAATGGTTGCAGCAGCAATATTTATTGTTCGCCGCTGTCCAGGTGTTCGCCGCCCAGCAATTGGAACTGTACTGCCTACGGCAGGTAAACCTATTCTTGTGCTAGACGCAGGCGCAAACACAGATTGCTCAGAAGAAGAGTTAGAGCAATTTGCAGTTATGGGCAATATCTATTCCCAAGCAATCCTTGGTCAAGAGAAGCCTGTAGTTGGTTTGTTGAGCATCGGTGGTGAGGAGCTAAAGGGTAACGATGTAACAAAGCGTACCCTACAGCGCCTTCGCCAAAATAAATTACTCAATTTCTGTGGCAACATTGAGGGTCACGATGTTTTTGAGGGTAAGACCGATGTTTGCGTTTGTGATGGTTTTGTAGGAAATGTTCTACTAAAGTCAGTTGAAAGCTCAGCAAAAGCAATAGCTCATTGGATGAAGCGTGAATTTAAAGCAAATCCATTAAGAATCTTTGGTGCTTTATATCTAAAAGGCGCACTAAAGAATTTGAAGAAACGTATGGATCCTGAGGTCTATGGCGGAGCACCTCTATTAGGTGTTAATGGCACAGTGATTATTACACATGGTGCTTCTTCTCATAAGGCTATTTATCATGCAATTCACGTCTCTATTAATGCAGTAAAGACTAGAATTTCAGAAAAGATTACGCAGAATTTGGCTCAGTTAGCAGAGCAAAAGGCAGCGGAAAGTAAGGAAGAGACCAATGTGTAATGCTGGTTCTCCATGTTCAGCAGTTATAACAGGTGCTGGTGCTTATGTGCCAGAGAAAGTTATGACTAATGAGGAATGGTCAAAGCTTGTTGATACTAATGATGAGTGGATTACCACTCGCACAGGTATCAAGACTCGTTATTTTGCTCCAGAAGGAGTCTATACTTCTCATCTGGCAATCAATGCTGGACGCCAGGCAATCGAAGATGCAGGCGTAAATCCAGAGGATATTGATTTACTAATCGTGGCAACAATTTGCCCAGACAGACCTTTGCCATCAACTGCTTGCTTTGTTCAGCATGGTCTTGGTTTGACAAATGCAGCTTGCTTTGATTTGGTAGCTGCTTGCTCAGGCTTTGTTTATGCATTAGATACAGCTAAGCAATATATTCTAGCAGGTTCAGCAAAGCGCGTGCTAGTTATTGGTGCTGAAACAATGAGCCGTATCATTGATTGGCAGGATCGCAGCTCATGTGTTCTTTTCGGTGATGGTGCAGGTGCAGTTGTTGTTGAGCGCGTTGATGAGCCAGGAAAAGGTATCCTTTCTTCAAAGATTGGCGCAAATGGTGGTCTATCAGAGCTGCTACGCATTGAGACAGGTGGTACAGCTGAGCCATTGACTCACGATAATTTAGATGAGCGCCGCCAGTATGTTAAGATGGAAGGCAATGTTGTATTCAAGCATGCAGTTCGCAATATGTCAGAGATTGCAACTAAGGCAGTTGAAGCAGCAGGTTTGACTCTTGAAGATATCGATTGGCTTGTTCCTCATCAGGCAAACACTCGTATTATTGATGCTGTTGGCCGCCAGCTAGGAATTGATGCTTCTAAGGTTGTTGTTAATATTCAAAAATTTGGTAACACAACAGCTGCATCTATCCCTCTTGCATTGAAGGAAGCGGTAACCGATGGTCGCATCAAGAAGGGCGATAATGTTCTTATCGTTGCTTTCGGTGCAGGACTAACTTGGGGCTCAAGTGTTTTCCGTTGGGAAAAATAAAATTTGATTTTATTCAAGTATTTTTGATACTGTATTTGTGTGTCACGAACAGTGGCAGATGAATACAGTTTTTTTATGTAAACAGATATATGGCTAGATTATGAAACCAGAAATTTTAGCACCGGCAGGAAATATGACCTGCTTACAAGCTGCAATAAATGCAGGCGCAGATGCAATTTATTTAGGCCTTGATTCTTTAAATATGCGTTGCGGAGCAACAGTAAGCTTCACAAAGGATAATTTGCCTGAGGCCTCTGAGAGATGCCGTGCAGCAGGAGTTAAGCTATACTTGACAGTAAATACAATTATTTTTGAAGGTGAGCTTGGTCAGCTTGATGATATGCTTTGCTTTGCTAAGCCATATATTGATGCAGCTATTGTTTCTGATTGGGCTGCAGTGGCAGCGTGTAAGCGTCATGGTGTGCCAGTGCATATCTCAACACAAATGTCATGCAGCAACAGTGAGTCAGCAGCATTTCTAAAGTCACAAGGTGCAGAACGCGTTGTGTTGGCACGTGAATGCACACTTGAAGAGGTTGCAGAAATTGCTTCAAAGGTTGATATTGAATTGGAGACTTTTGTTCATGGCGCAATTTGTGTGGCAGTGTCTGGTCGTTGCTTTATGTCGCAGCATGCTTATGGCTTCTCTGCTAATCGTGGTGAATGCCGCCAACCATGCCGCCGTAAGTATACAGTGGTAGAGGAAAAATCTGGAGATGGACCTTTAGCAAGCTTTGATGTGCAGGGACACAATGTATTTTCTGCTCGCGATTTGTTTGCTCTTCCATTATTGGATAAGCTTACAGAGGCAGGCATTCGCTCCTTTAAGATTGAGGGGCGTGCACGTAATCCAGAGTATGTAGCAGCAGTAACTGCTGCTTATCGTGAGGCTCGTGATGCTGTTCTTGCTGGTGAATTTACTGAAGAGTTGGTTGCTCGACTCAAGACGAAGTGCGAAACAGTTTATCATCGAGAGCTTGCTCAGGGCTTGTATCATGGCCGCCCAGGCAAGGATCAATTTGCTTCTGACGGAGTTGAGAATCTGGCAACACAAAAGAAAGAGCATATCGGAATTATAACAAACTACTTTGTGAAAGCTGAGGTTGCTGAACTGCTTGTACACAATGATGCTCTGCGCAATGGTGATGTACTTTCAATTCAGGGCAATGCAACTGGTGTTCTCGACATAGTTGTAGATAACATTCAATGTGATGGCGAGCCTGCAACCGAAGTCCCACGCGGACACCTTGCCACATTTAAGTGTTCCACACGAGTTCGCAAGAATGATATTGCTTATCGCATGACAGATGTTTAATTACAAATTAATCAGTTAAATGTCTGTTTTAATAGTTCCTTAAGGAACTTTGAAAAGAAAATCTTTTGCAAAAAAAATTAGAAAAAAGAGTGTTTTTTGCAAAAGATTTTTTCTTTTAGTGTGAATATGTTATTCTCTAACTTGTTTAGGTCCAAAAAGTTATTTATTTGTGGCTTTAGGTTAATTAAAAAAGGTGTGTATTGTTGTATGCATCTTTTTGTGTAGTTTTATATACACAAATACATACAAATCAAGGATATAATAAAAAATAACCGATGAAAATACCTATCTTTTTTTTGTGTTTTGAACTTGAAGTATAGGACTAGAAATGCTACAATGTGAAATACTTTTAAGTGTAAAAAGCAATATTTCAAAAAAACACAAGGAATTTATTATGGATAAGACACCTGATTTGGGTGATAAAGTGAGAGCATTTACTCTAAAATCACTCATTTTCTCGTTTTTAGCTATTTTGTTTGTTTCAGGCATGAGTGCTTATCACGATATCGTGATGAGAGGACCTCTGATGGTTAGCAACCATTTGTCAATAGCAGGATTTTTGTTCCTATTGTTTGTTGGCGTGCTGTGGAATGGCGTGTGGGCAGGCATTGGCGCAATTGTTCGCAAGTTCAAAGAGTCAAAAACAGGCTTCTTCTCGAATAATAAGATGGCTCTGAATAGAAAAGAGATGTGTGTTGTTTTTGCAGCAGCATTTGTTTCTTCTTATCCTCCTGCATCTGGCTTGTTCCGTTACTTCCATCGTATGATTCTTATCCCTTGGCGTGAATATCCAAGCCGTACAAGCTGGAAAGAATTTGATATTTTCAATCAGTATTTGAATCCAGAGCTATTCCCAGCTCCATATCCTGGTACAGCTGGTGCAACAGAAACAGAAGCATATCAAACTGTTTATGCAAACTTCTTCTCAGGTGTTTCTAATGGTGTTAATACAGTTCCTTTGTGGGATTTACCTTTGACAGAGTGGGTTGGTCCTCTATGCTTCTGGGGCCCTCTACTAATCGTTATGGCTTTGGCTGTTGTTGCAATGCAATTTGTTGTACATCGTCAGTGGGCATACAATGAGCAGTTGAGCTATCCTATTGCACAGGTAATGGGCAGCTTCTGTGAGGTAGATCCAAAACGTCCTGGCATTCCAATGATTTTCAAGAACCGCCTATTCTGGTGGGGCTGCATACCTCTATTCCTATTATTGCTATTGCAGTATTTGTCAATGTGGTATCCACAGAGCTTCCCAGCACTAGCAGAAGTTTTGCCAAACTTCCGTGGATGGAGCCTTCCTTTCACATCTAAGATTCCTATTTTAGCTAAGCTTGGTGTTTGGTATTTGAATTGGCAGACAATCTTCTTCTCAATTGTTGGTGTGGCATATTTTGTTAGCTCAGAGGTTAGCTTAACACTTGGCTTTGCTCCAATTATTTTGGCAATCTTTACAGTATCATTCTACAATATCACTGGTCAGCAGCTAGATGGTGCATGGATGAATGCAAGCCGTGCTGGTGGTTATGTAGGTCTATCAATGATTCTTCTATATGCAGGTCGTTTCTACTATCGTGCAGTATTCAGAAGAGCTTTTGGTTTTAAGAAGAGCACAGATGCTTCTCAAGGAATTGGTGTTGATGGCGATGTTTCTGTTGCTGCAGCACGCCTATTGATTATTGCATTTGTTTCATTTATTACAATGCTTTGCATTATGGGTGTAAGCTTTATCATGGCACTATTCTTTGGTTTGTTGCTAATGATTGTGTTCTTGGTATCTTCACGTATTGTTTGCGAAACAGGTATTCCTTTCATCCAGACAGGTTGGGAGCCAGCTTCAGTATTTGTTAAGCTATTCGGCCCTGCAGCTGTAGGTCCTAAGTCAATGGCGTTCCTACTATGGGCTGGTAACGGTATTCTATGTCAGGATACACGTGAAGCTTTGATGCCATATGTTGCAACAGGTTTGAAGGTTGCAGATGATTCAGGTGTTAAGATCAAGAAGATTTTCTGGTTCATGGTTGTTGTAGTTGTAATTGCTCTAGTTGTAGCATTTGCAAGTGCACACTTCTCATTGTATAACTACAGTGGTATGAATGATGGTTGGGCATCAAAGTATCCACCAATTATGTATTTCGATGCAACAGTTAAGCACTTGACAGATATGAAGGCAGCTGGTGTTCTAGAGCAGTCTCTAAATCTAAATCAGTGGCAGCGTCTAGGTCTAATTCAGCCTGATTCAGATGCTCTTGGCTTCTTTATCTTCGGTATCGTTGCTGTTATCATTACATACTGCTTGCGCTTCCGCTTTACAAAGTTCCCAATTCACCCAGTACTATTTGTTATGTGGGGAACATATCCAAACAACATGACATGGTGCTCCTTCCTAATCGGTTGGTTCATCAAGATGCTTGTTGTAAGATTTGGTGGTGGTGGTGTCTACCAGAAGTTTAAGCCATTCTTCGTTGGCTTAATCGCAGCAGAGTTGATGATTGTCTGCTTGGTAATTTTGGTTGACTTTATTAATTACTTTATCTTTGGAGTAACCTCACGCGTAACCTTTGGTGTTCTACCAGGCTAATGCTGTTGGTTGAGGAAAGCAAAACTTTAATTCTAATTGAACATAAATAGATAGAAAAGGTTTTTATGAGCAAATATAGAGAGATTGATGTAAAGAAACAGCGTAATATGACATGGGGTGAAACATTTCACCTCTGCATCAGAGGTGTTAAACACCGCTTGCTACGTTCTGTTCTAACACTTGCAGTAGTAGTTCTTGCAGTTGCATTCTTCATGTTCCTATTGTCTGAAAGTATGATTGTTCAGACAACTGGTAAAGGTGTTGCAAGTGAGATTTCTGAAAATCGTGTAGGTCAGGTTACATTTACACGTATGCTTGAGCAGGCAACAGAGCTAATTACAGTTCGCCGCTTAGCTACAGCAAGCATTCTTAATGACGAGAAGGCATTAAAGGAATTTGCTACTGTAACAGAGATGGATGTTGCTGCAGTAAGTGCTCTTGCAAAGAAGGCATACGATGAGCGTACGTATCTTGATTGGTTTGATAATATTCCAAGTGGTCGCCGTTTGGTGCTTGTTCATAAGAACTTTGGCAGAGATGCAATTGAATTTGCTCTTGAAGATAGAACACGTTTCTTTGAAGATTTAGCTCCTATGATTGACCTACGCGTTCCTGGTAAGAAGGAAGGCCTAGCAAAGTTTTTTGAAGGATATAAGCCATACCGCAGTGAGCTAACAGCATTCAATAATAAGTGGAATGAAAAGATTGTTGTTGCAAGAGAAAAGATGCAGGCTGCTAAGGGCGATTTCCAAGGCACTGATGAAGCATGGATTATTCAGGCAACAGAAGAGCAGCGCATCGCTCTGCAAAAGGATTTCGCAGCAGTTGGCTTTGCATTCACAGCAGATGATATGAAGGTAATGTATGAGCAGTTTGCAGAAGCTGCACTATATGATCGTATGTTTGCTGTTCTTTCTTCTCAGGAGCTACGTGAGATTTGGGCAAAGGAATTTCGTGAGACACAGCGCTCATCTGCAGAAGATAAGTTTAAGCAGTTCAGTGATAAGCGCGCAATTAAGCTAATGACTGAGCGTGGATTTACAGAGGCAGAGCTACAGCAGATTCAGGCTCGCACTAAAAAGCTTGGTACACTAACAACTTTGGAGCGTAAGCTTTCAGGTGTTGTTTCTTTGGATAATACAAAGGGTGGCTTGAGCGGCCGTCAGATTTTCCTACTATCTATCTCATTTGTTGTATGTATGGTAGGTATCACAAATGCAATGCTTATGTCAATTACAGAGCGCTTCAGAGAGATTGCTACAATGAAGTGCTTGGGAGCAACAGACCGTTACATCCTACTACAGTTTATGATGGAGGCAGGTCTTCAGGGCTTCTTCGGTGGTATTCTAGGTGTTGTAATCGGTTTTGTAATTTCAATTTTACGTGGCAGCATTTCCTATGGTAGTTATATGTGGACCTATTGGTCAACATCAGGAATGCTACTTTGTGCATTTGCCTCACTATTAGCAGGTGTAGCACTAGCCATCCTAGCATCTGTACACCCATCTTGGTCTGCATCACGCATGGCACCAATGGAAGCAATGAGGGTTGAATAACCATGACAACATTTAATGAAGAAGAATATGCAAAGAACCGCGAGGTTCTAGTTTCTGTGCACGGAATTCACCGCGTATTTATGCGCGGTGACGAAGAAGTTCATGCACTAAATGGAATTTCTCTAGATATTTATCGTGGCGAATATATCTGCGTAATGGGTCCTTCTGGATCAGGTAAATCAACTTTCTTTAATATGGTTGGTGGCTTGGATTCTCCTACATCAGGTCGCGTATTTATCGATGGTGTAGATATGGCTCAGCTAAATGCAGAGGAGCTAGCATTCCTACGCTGCCGCAAGATTGGTTATGTTTTCCAGACATTTAACCTAAACACAGTTATGACAGCGCTTGAGAATGTAACACTTCCAATGGTTTTTGCTGGTGTGCATGCCGATGAAGCTCGTGCTCGTGGTATGGCATTGCTTGAAAAGGTTGGCCTTGGTGAGCGCTGGAATCACCGCCCTAAAGAGATGTCTGGTGGTCAGATGCAGCGTGTAGCAATTGCTCGCTCTCTTGCAAACAATCCATCAATTTTGCTTTGCGATGAGCCAACAGGTAACCTTGACCTTAAGACAGGTGTTGAAATTCATCAGCTTCTTTGCGATTTAAATAAGAAAGATGGTGTAACAGTTATTTGTGCTACCCATGACCACAATATGCTATCCGTTTGCGACCGCATGGTATGGATTTCTGATGGTCAGATTGAGCGCATGGCTGATAGAGCTAATGTTACAATTGAGAAGGCTAGCTTGGGAACAGAGGATTATGAGTAAGATGATTTACAAAATTAGCAATATGAAAGCAGTAATTAAGGCTACTGTAGCTGGTCTTGCATTCATGGCAGTCACATGTGCTGCTGTTGCAGATACAGTGTACAATCGTGTTTATAATGAGCTTGCTGCTCATCCAAATCGTATCGCAGGTAGCGAAGCATTGAATACATGCTTTGATACACTTGAGAAAGAGCTACGTGCTGCAGGTTTGGAGCCAAAGTATCAGACATTTGATACTCTTGTACAAAAGACAGAGAAGTGCGAAGTTACATATGCAGGTCAGCCAGTTTCTGGTGTGTTGATGGTTAATAACGGACCAGCAGCATTCGTTTTAGATGAGCCAATCAATGCTCCTCTTGTATATGTAAAGAGTGGTTCTATTACAGATATCGAAGGTGTTGATCTTAAGGGTAAGATTGCAGTTGTTGATGCAACACTTCCAGATGTTCGCCTTTCAGATACCTTTATGCGTGGTGCAAAGGCTGTAATTCTTGTTGGTGATGAATCTCTAACTCAGTGGCAGCTAGCAAATTGCAACTTTGAAACAGTAACACTAGTTCCTCGTCTATATATCGACAGAGCAAATGCTGAGGCTGCAGGTTTTCTAAAGGCAGATGGTTCACAGAATGCTGTAATTGATGCAAAGGCTGTGCTTGTTGATACAACAACAAAGAACCTATGGGTTGAGCTTCCTTCAAAGACAGATTGGACAGTTGGTTTAAATCTTCGCCAAGCTATCGTTCTATCTGCTCGTATGGATACATATGGTTTTACACCAGATTATGCTCCAGATAATCGCTATGCAGCAAATGCAGCACTTCTTGCTGATGTTGTTTGCGATTTGGCAAAGCAAGGTCCATTTAATCGTAAGATCATAGTTGTTTTCTATGGTTCTCACTATGCAGGTCAAGAAGGTTCACGCTTCTTCTATCATACTTTTGAGAGAGCAAAGCAATTAGTTGATGGTAAAGATGGTCATTTGGTACAGCGCGCTGAAGATTATCAGGAAGAAATTAAGTATACAGAAGAGTTAATTAAGACAATTGCTTCCGGAAATGTAATTACTCAAAAGGGTGAATGTGCAGAGGATTTAAAGCTACGCCTACGTGATGTTATCATTGGTGTTGTAGGTGAGCAGCGTTCAATGCTTGCTGATGCAAATCTTGAGCTAAAGCGCCTAGAGGATGAAGGTAATGAGGCAAATGCTGCTCGTATTGCTCAGCTAAAGGAGCAGGAGGAAACAGCAAAGGCAATCCGCGCAATGTGGAATGAGCTTCGCCGTCAGCTAAATCGCAATACTTTTGAAAATGCTGAGCCTCTAACTAAAGCATATGATGAACTAGTTAAGTTAGGCCTTAATAAGACAGGTTCTGCTCTTGAAGAGTTCTCTCTAGTTTATAATCAGCTAATGGATCGCATTGATCGCAGATTGAAGCTTCGTAAGGAAGAGCTAGCAAGACATATCGAAAATAATAAGACATGGATTGAGCTAAGCAATCAATTTATCTATAAAGAGAATGTAAAGGGCAAGGAAGAGCTAAGAAATTATGCAGTTGTAGCTCATTTTGACTTTGACTTTGCTTCTGCAACATCTCCTTGGATGTTCTCAGTAATCAATGCTTCAGGCTTGTATCGCTTTGAAAGCATGGATATTGGTATGTATCTTCGCCACTTAGGTGTTCTAAATCACATCTACTATGGTAGTGAGCTAACAAGAGAGGATGGTACTAAGGAAACAAGACCAGGTCTTGTAGAAGGTAAGGATTGGGTAGCAAAACTATATCGTCCAACAGTTGCAAACCCAACATTCAAGCCTTTCTCTTTGAGTGTTCCAAATCAGCGCTCAGTTGCTTCTTCTGTTGCAACAGGTCTTGGTATCCCAGCATTCCAGCTAATGACAGTTGGTGATCCTCTTGCACATGATGCTCTTCCTTTTGCAGATACTTATGATTTATCTGATCTAAAGGACCAGATGGCATGCCTATGTAAGGAATTTGCAAATACAGAGCGTCTATCTATCAGTGCTCCTTTCAAGGCTGAAAAGATGGAGTCAAGATACCTCTATTCAGCTAAGGACAAGAAGCATTGGACAGGTGTTAGATTCGTTGATTATGCACGTGGTTCAACAGATGCAAATGGCGTTCCTGAAAATTCAATTCTACAATTTACAGGTATTGAGCAGACAGATTATCAGGTTGGTATCAGTAAGCTAGCTCGTTCTCGTATTCTACACAATGGCTTTGTTTATATGCCAATGGTATCACAGAATACAGCAATTACAAGTAGCCGTGCATCAACAATCGGTATCGGTTATAACAAAGAAACAGGTGCTTTTGAAAGAATTTCTGTAGATGGCGAGTCTGCAGGTGTTATCAATACTCCAATTCACCTATTCTATGCTTATGGTGGTCTAACCTTTAGCAATGGTTATGCTCCAGACCCAGTTGGTGGTGCATTATACGAGGCACAGACACTTGTTGCTTCTAAGGATGCAAAGCATAAGACATCAGCAAATTATGGTATCGGTGTAACAAAGAAGAATGAGTTCTTTGCTGACAGATCAGATAAGATTAAGCGCATCGGTTCAAATGGTGATATGGTTCTTGGCTCTGTTGCTTTGACAAATGGTTCTGTATCAGCTGCAGACCGTATGAAGGCAGCTATGGGTGAAGGTATCTCAATTGAGACAAAGGATATGCTAACCTTTGATGGTATCGCTCAAGGTGCAAATGACGCATTTATCCTAAATGAGGCTCGTCTTGATACTCTACGTAAGAGAAATATCATTCGTGACGATCTTGAGAAGCTACACGCTGATGCTAAGGATCACCTAGAGGAAGCAAAGGCTTCAACAGAAGACTATAAGTGGTCAAAGGCTCGTGCTCACCAGGTATTTGCAACATGTATCGAGAGCCGTGTTTATAACCCACTTCGCTCTATTACAGAGGATTTGGTTCAAGCAGTTGTATTGCTACTTCTACTAAATATCCCATTCGCATTTGCTATGGAGCGTTTGATTTGCGGCTTTACTTCTATCTATAAGCAGCTACTTGGCTTCTGTGTATTCTTTATCATTACATTTGGTATTCTATTCTTTACACACCCAGCATTTGCGTTGGCATCAGCTCCAACAATTATCTTCCTAGCTTTCGTTATCATCCTTCTATCTGTTATCACAACAGCTATTATGATGGGTAAGATTAAGCAGGAAATTAAGACAATGCAAGGTTTGTCCTCCACAGTTCATGGTATGGAGAGCGAGAACTCAACAACACTTTCTGCAATTCTTATCGGTATTGCAGGTATGCGTAATCGTCCTCTAAAGACATTCCTAACTTGTACAACAGTTGTGCTACTAACTTTCACAATTCTTGTATTCGCATCATTTACTTCTCAGCAGGGTGTTGTTGAATCATATCTTGGCCGTGGTCAAGGCGAAAATCGTATTGAGCTACATCGCTTGTCTCTACTAGGTATTGATCGCACTCTAGTTGAGTCAATCAATGAAATCAAGGGCGATAATTTCCACATCTTCTGCCGTGGCGGTGTATTCCCTAACCCAACAAAGAGCACAGACGTAGGTATTGCTCCTCTTGCTCCAGAGCGTATTATTTACTGCCCACGTACAGAGAAGATAACAAATGTTAAGGCTATAATGGGCTTTGATAAGGGTGAATTTGAGTTCTCTCAGACACTTTCTGAAATTTGCCCTAAGTTCGCTACAACAGAAAATACAGCATTTTCTCCAATCTATCTTCCTGAAGCAATTGCTAAGGAGCTAGAGGTTAAAGAGGGTGATGAGGTTCGTCTAAATGGTATCTCATTCACATTCTCTGGTAGCTTTGACAACATGAAGCTACAAAATGCAGCAACACTTGATGCTCAGAAGCTACTACTACCTGACTTCCAGTCAACAATTAAGAATGCTGGTGGCACAGGTACAGGTGTAAGCTCAGTTGAGTCTCTTGAGTCAATGCAGGTTGGAACATTTGAGTGGTTCGGTGCTGATTCTGTTGCAATCGCAAATCTTGATGATTTGAATAAGGCATTCGGCTTTAATAACTATGTAACATTCATGGTTATGTATCCACGCAGCGAAGCAGTAGATATTGAGGCAGAGGCCCGCGCACTTGCTCCAGTATTTACAGGTACAGTTCATGTTAAGAGCTCAGAAGGCGTTCGCTATATGTTCTTCACACAGGCAATTGAGGGCTCTGGCTTTAGCGATGTTATCATTCCTCTACTACTTGGTGGTTTGATTATCTTCAGCTCTCTAATGGGTTCTATCGTTGACCGTGAGCGCGAAATCTTTACATATTCTGCACTTGGTTTGTCACCTCCAAATGTTGGTGCTCTATTCTTCGCAGAATCTGCAGTTTACTCAGTAATCGGTGGTATGGGTGGTTACCTACTATCACAGATTGTTGCTAAGATCTTCACAATTCTTGGCCGCATGGGTCTAATGACTCCTCCAGAGATGAACTTCTCATCATTGACATCTGTTTGCACAATTCTAATTGTTATGGCAGTAGTTATGCTTTCAACAATCTTCCCAGCATTGCGTGCAAGTAAGTCAGCAAACCCAGGTGTTGCTCGTAAGTGGAG
>JAGCJJ010000094.1 GCA_017648065.1 Kiritimatiellia bacterium
ATCCTAAATTCGCATCCGAATTTAGATAAAGAGATACAAATCACCATTAAGCATGCTTATGGTATATAAAGCATAGCTTTGCAATATATTCGGTAAAATATAAAAAAATGACAAAAAAACGCGGAGACATGCCCCGCGTTTTTTTGTTTTAGAGTAAACGCTTAGATGTGCGATTAAAGGTACAAAAAACAGGCGCATTTATTTGTCGCAAATTACTAATAAAATTTTTTTGAAAAAAATATTTTTTAGTGTTGACTTGAGTATATGGTTTGTGGTAGAATACTCGCATTCTTTTGAAACAACAAAAGTAATCCGTGGCGAGATAGCTCAGTTGGTCGAGCAGGGGACTGAAAATCCCCGTGTCGGGGGTCCGATTCCCTCTCTCGCCACCATTTTTTTTGTCTTGAAATCAAGCCGAAAAATTATGCTTGTATAATAAGCATTTCCAATATTCAGCACCAGTCAAATAGACTGGCTTTTTTTGTGCCTGTTTTGATTCTATAAATTAACCGAGAAGTTGCTTTTTTGCACAAAATTATCCTTTGGCACACATTAACGTAAAAAGCGTAAATTCTTATCACAGAATTTACGCTTTTTGATCGAGAGTAGATTTACCACTCGAGTAGGGTTGTTTGAATGTGTTTCGTACGGTTTTGAACTATTTGATAATCATCATCATTGTTCTGTTGCGCATTACTCTAACCTCATACTCACGAGCATGAACCATTGTTGTATTGTATATCTTTAAATACTTTGCAGACAGAGCAATATCTTTAGGGATTGCAATATCATAGCAAAGAGGTTGATAATCAATTTGTGTCCAAGATAAATCTTCTACAATTGTCCAGTTTGCATTTTTCTGTGTATTTGCAGAATCTAAGTATAGAGTACGTGTATCTGAAGATAATGATGTCATATCTTCAGGGAAATCAATGTCGTCTGAGGTTGCTGCAATTACAGATGTTCTGCCACGTAGCTTCTCCACTGACAATGAGCCTTTTCTTGGCCAATAACGGATTGCTACAGGATGATATCCATTTGCTTTAATCTCAGTCAAATCAAAAACAAAGTGAGCGTTATGACCATTGTTTACATCGCCATGAGAGCCAAGATTCCCATCGTATGTCTTTTGTATATGTGATGTACTAATGCCATCAATGCTATTATTTGACACATAGACTGTAGGATAAACAGCCTCAGCACCTAATGCGAAACGATATGAACATGGAGCAGCTGTAGTAGTATCACCAGCAACAGCAAAAATGCGTGAGGTTAATGTGCCTTCGCCCAGGTTTGGTACTTTAACAGAGAAGCTGCTGCCAGAAGCAACACCTTCAGCTAACTTTACAATTGTTGCTCCGTTTGCTTCCCAAGCATCAAAATCTGCACCAAATTCATCCTTGTGAATAGCAACATATACATCTGCAGAACCAGTAGGAGAGTATGTCAGTTTTCCTGAGAATGTTACGCCGTTAGGATCGTCAGCTGCACCTAATGACTCAGCTGCACTATATACTGTAGGACGATTTGCTGTAATTGCTAAATCTGGTGACCATAGTGAAAATTCGCAAGCATTAATAGTCTTGTAGTCTGCATTAGGGCTGGATTCAAGACGGAAATAACGATATCTTGTTGAGTATGGATAGCTGGAATCATCAAATGTACCTAGCTCCTCAGCAGTGCTCATTGTTGGAGTTTTTGAAGTTTCTAATTTATATGCAGCAGAAGCACCTGTATTTGAATCACGAGTTACACGTAGAATCCAGTAAGCAGAAACAGGATGTTCGTGTCCTTCCCAAAATAAATCCCAATTTTCTAAATCATTAGAACCATAAATTCTGAATGAACCCATGCGTCTTGTGTTTACTTCATCGGTGTCTGGTGAGCCTCCACCTTTGTTACTACCGCCTTGAATTATAACGGATGTTACCAGCTTTGGTGAACCTGCATCCAGGATTGGGAATAGTCTTTCTCTGTCAATCTTGCCAACATTTGAATCAGTTGAAAGAAAACGACCATCAATCAGCACAATGGCATCTGTTATGTTGTCGTGACAATACGAAATAGGACCTGCAAAAACAACAGGAAGTTGATTACCAACGTATTCCTCAGCTGCGAAGCCTAAAAATGGAATACAAGAAACTAAACAAGTACTAAGTATTTTTTTCATAGTTTATCTCTTAATTTTAATATTATTTTTTGATAGTAATTGATTCGCCCCAGGCAAGAGCCCAAATTTGAGGCCAAGCAAATTTTTTATTGTTAAGTCTGTCACCTCGTTCATACATTTCTCTGTATGATTCACGATGACCAACTGTATGTCCTTGCTCGTTTTCATGTGCAGGGATTAGTACAGCTTTATTTTTGTCAAAACCAGGTGCCTTGCTGCAGGAAGCAACAAAGCTTTGAATGTGGTTCCATGTTGAACCAATTATTACATCTGCAGGTGGAAGCGTAGCAAGCTTTGCTTCCTTTGAAGTGTCACTGTTGTCTCCATTATGAGCAATTCTTACACCATTCAGTTCAATCAGGTAAACATTGCATGGGACACCTTGGTTACCCATGAAATTCCAAATTTTTAATCCCTTAAGCTCAAGAGGAGCTGTGCAATCTTTGTTCAGAAAAATGCAATTATCTTTGTATGGTGCTTGCTTAATTTTGTTTGTCCATTCCCCAAAAAGCTTCACTTGGTTTGGCAAAATAACAGTCTTTTTGCGTTTAAGCATTTCTATTACTAAGCCTGAGGAATAATGGTCGCCATGTAAATGAGTGATAATCAACACATCAAGCAGGTCTGCTAAACGCTCAATGTCTTTAGGAGACCATACAAATTTTGTTTTAGAACCTGTTGTTATATGAACAAAAGGGCCACAATTAATGTCGATGCCAACAGTTGTGCGAGGTCCTTTAACGATAAAGCCCATATTATAGAGTTTCCATAATTTAAGCTCGTTTGAACTTACATAAGCACGCTGTACTTCGCTTAGGGCTTTATCGCGATTTCGAGAAGCAAAATCAATGATAGTGAGTTTATATTGTTCTAAATCTGATGGAGCAATATTTTTGTCATAATTATTTACATGCAGAGGGAAATCAATTAAGCGCAGGGCTGTCATGCGATATGGGTCATATGCATCCTTGCTTTTAGAACGTGCGAGTAATTGCTCCGCGAATTTAATTGTTTCTTGCATCCATTTAGAATCAGAAGACTCAACACGAGATATAAATGAATTGAGATCATTTGCCAGAATAGGAACCTCAGCTGCTCGCTTTTGAGAATATTTAATCAAATCTGTCTTAACAGAAGCAACTGGCTTCTCTTGCCAATCAAAGGCAAAAGAAGATAACATACAAAATGCAAGAAATAATTGTAGTAACGTTTTCATATTCTATATTATAAGTTATTTGTATTTAAATTTACAACTGTTTTTTTATGTTTCAAAATTTCTAATTTTAAGGTTGATACACTTGCACCTTAATAAATCATTTGTTATAATGAGAAAAAATTTGGTGAGTAATTGAGTTGCTCGAAAATATAAAGGAATCATTATGGCAAACGAATTAGATGAATTGACAGGGCCTGTAAACCCACAAGGTCGCGATGTAAACGTTATTGAGCGTCAACTTCAAATTAAGGTAGGTTGGGGTTCTACATTATTCGAGATTATTCTCTGGCTTTTATTTATTATTCCTGGTGTAATATTTTTGTTTAAGAAAATTGCTGCAAGAAATTATTTCCTTCAACTTCAGCAAAAACTACAAGCGGAAGCTTCACAAATTGATAATTATCTAATGCAAAGAGTGCAAATTCTTCAAAATGTTGCTCCTCTGGTAAATAAGGCAATAGATTTAGATAAGGATGTGATGAAGGCCGTTGCTGCTTATCGTGGTGGTGGCTCTCCAGATGTAAATCGTAATGCTATGCAGCAACACATTGATGCTGGTTTTGGAAGACTATTCCCCCAGGTAGAGGCATATCCAGAATTGAAGGCTCATCAAGCAATCGCATCTGCTATGCAGCAGAATGATTATCTGCAGCGCGAAATTACAGCAGCTCGTTCTTTGTATAATGATACAGTACTTCAGTGGAATACAGATGTATATCGTTGGCCAACAAAGATGATTGTAGCTGCACGTGCTGGCTATACTACTCGTATTCCATTCTCTGCTTCTGCAGAAATTAAAAAGGCAGCAACAAGCACTTTCTTCTAAGAAAACAGTAAATGTCAGAGGTTGTCTATGACCCTCTAGAGCGTTACCAAAAAGAGTTTGAGCAGAAATTCTTTCAGGTAGCAGATAATACATTTCAACGACTCGAAGAGCAATCAGGCGTTGATCGCAATGCAAATATTGCGCTTTGCTTAAAAATAAAGAAACTAGAGGCAGATAAAGAAAATATTAAATCTAAGACCACGTTTTTTCGAGGTCTTAGGATTGTTCTTGTTGTTTTTATTTTTATTCTAGTAGGTATCGGTTTTGTTTCATATGAAGAACAACAAAGAATTACTTATTTACATCTCCTGGTTGGTTTGGGAATTGTAGGTCTTTGTTCAATTGTTTTCGCTGCAATAAATCCTCGTATCAAAAATTTGGATTCTCGGATTCGTTCGCTTGAAGCGACAATTGAGGGGCTAAAGAAAAAAGCTTGGGAGCAAATGAAGCCTCTCAATGATTTGTATACATGGGACTTGACCACAAGTATGATTCAGCAGGTGGTTCCTAAGCTTGAATTTGATAGATTTGTTCATCAGGGACGCCTTAAAGAGCTTATTGATGATTATGGGCTTGCAGATTTGCCAGAGACTCAATCTGTGTTGACTACGCAAAGTGGAGAAATTAATGATAATCCTTTTGTTGTAGCACAGATATTGAGCCAAGAGTGGGGTACAGAAACGTATTATGGCACAAAGGTGATTACTTGGCGTGTTGCCGTTCGTACAGGCGATGGTGATGTTGTTTATGTTACTCGTAGCCAAACGCTCACAGCATCTGTAAGTGCACCAATACCAATTTATCCTATTCATAATTGTCTTATTTATGGTAATGACGCAGCACCAAAACTCTCTTTTATGCGTGTACCTTCTGAGCATTCAGGTGATAAGGATGGCTTTTTTGATAATCTGAATAAAAAGCGCGATATGAGGCGACTTACTAAATTCTCTCAAAATTTGAAGGATGAGTCGCAATATACGCTTATGTCAAACAAAGAGTTTGAATTATTATTTGAGACAACCAATCGTACAAATGAGCAGGAGTATCGCTTGCTGTTCACACCACTTGCTCAGAAGCAGATGTTGAGCTTAATAAATGATTGTAAGGTTGGCTTTGGAGATGATTTTTCCTTTAGAAAGCAGTCAAAGATAAATGTAATTACAGCAAAGCACATGGATGGAATGTCGCTTGATACTTCTCCATCCAAATTTTATGATTATGATATTGAGCGTGCAGAAGCCACATTTAAACGATTTAACTGCACGTATTTTAAGTCGCTTTATTTTGCATTTGCTCCATTGTTAGCAATTCCATTATATCAGCAGATGAAGCCATTGCGTAAAATTTATGTTCCTTACGAAAAGCAGTCTTCAAATTGGGAATTAGAGTCATTAGTTAATTACTATGGGGATAGAAGATTTAAGGGTCGAGATATTGAAACCCAGTCTATTTTAAAGGCGCAAATGTCTGAGAGACAAGGTCGCGATGGTTTGGTGTCAATTACAGCACATGGTTTTTATACAGAAGAGCGATTGACTATGGTGCCGATGTTAGGTGGAGATGGAAATATGCATCAGGTCCCAGTATATTGGAAGGAATATTTGCCAACATCAAATACATCATCTATTATGGTGCGAGAGTATGAAGATAATGAATTCGCTGATGGCAATCAGGCTGTAGCTGATGAATTTTGTGATGTACTAAGTTCATTCTCTTGCGATAATGTGCTTTCTCGTCGGAATATTCTTTCAGGTATCATACGATAGATACAACAATAAGACTCAAAAATCATAATATTATAACATAATAGTGTTGTCGGTTTGGTATTTATATGTTTGTAATATAGCTATTTAATCATAAATTCGGTTGTGTGGTTTGAAATGTTATGAGTAGATGTCAGATTTCACTATAAAATAGTATTTTTTATATAATTGTGGTTGTTGTCTTTGAATTTCAAATTATTACGTTTGTATCTTAACTATAAAATTAAGGCAGATTGTATACACTTGTATTCAATCGTACACAATTGTGGACTATACGTTTTTGTGATTTTATGCCAAAATATATAAAAAATACTTGATTTAAGACATTATTATTGTCACAATATAAAACATGGCATGAATTATGCTTATTTTAAGGGTGCTATGAGAAATAGCATTCTTAACGATTTTTTCTAACATAATACTAACCAATAAGGATAATAAAATGAAAATAAAAACAACAATTATCGCCCTTGGTGTTGCTAGCGCTGCATTCTTTGCTTTTGCTGACGATGCCACAACAACAAACAACGTAGCAGATGCAGCAGCAACAAATGCTGTTGAAGCAGTAGAAGGTGCAGCAAATGCAGCTCTTGAAGAGCAGAAGCAGCCTACAGCACTAGAGCGTTGGATGAAGGAAATTGAAAAGGGTGGTACAACAATGATTTTCCTAGGCCTGCTATCAGTTCTAGGTCTAGGTTGCGCAATTGAGCGCGCTTGCACTCTTCGCAGAGCTAAGATTGTTCCAGATGGCTTTGCTAGCTTCGTTATTACAGAGTGGAAGAATGGTAACTTCGATGCAATTCGCGAGAGCTGCGTTAAGAGCAAGAGCGTTCTAGCTCGCGTTGTTGAGACAATGCTAGAGCACAAGGATGCTACAGATTATCAGCAGGCAAAAATCTTTGCTGAGGATAAGGCAGGTCGTGAGCTACGCCTAGAGAATCGTAAGTCTTCTCTACTAGCAACAGTTGCTACAATCGCTCCTCTACTAGGTCTATTTGGTACTGTAGTTGGTTTGCTAGGTGCTTTCAGTACAGTTGCTGCTGTTGGTGAAATGGGTGACCCAAGTATCCTAGCTGACGATATTGGTAAGGCTCTTGTTACAACAGTTGCTGGTCTAGCAATCTCAATGCCTTGCTTGTTCATCTACAATATCATCAAGGATAAGGTAAACCTATATGCAGTTTTCCTAGAGGAAGAGATTAACGATATCATCAATCACGTATTTGTACAGCGCACAAAGTAATTAAATTTGTGTAAATCAAGTATTTAGTAATGTAAGTATGTAAGCGGTTGCTTAACATATTTTAAGAAATATAAATAAATAATTTTTGAGGTACAAATATGGCAATTAAACATGATTCAGAAGAGTCTGTAGACGTACAGATGACTCCACTAATTGACTGCGTGTTCTTGCTTTTGATCTTCTTCTTGGTATCTTCTCAAATGAAGAAAATCGAGAAGGAGCTTCCAATTAAGCTTCCACAGGCTGATGTTTCTCTTCAGGTTAAGGCTACACCAGATTTGGTTACAGTAAGTGTAGACAAATTTGGTAAGTTCTATGTAAATTCTCAACCTGTTGGTGCAGAAGGTCTTCGTGTAGCTTTGAAGACAGCAGTTGCAGAAAAACCAGACAGACGCGTTCGTATCTCTGGTGATATGTATGCTCCATTCCGCTTTATCGTACAGGTAATGGATACTTGTCGCGCAGAAAAGATCGGTATTGTAGGTATTCACACCGACCCAGGTGTAAAATAATTCTCGCCAAACTAATATATCATAAGAGAATAAACCTTATTGCTTAGGCTTAGATTATACTCCCCTAGATTCGTAGGGGAGATAATCTAGGTTGTTTAAAGCAATAAAATGCACGAATAAGAGAAGAAATATGCAAGAGAATAATCAAGAGGATTTGGGTAAAACAACTCCAAGTAAAGAATCTAATCATCCAAAATATTTTTCAGATGATATTAGAGAGCGCCAGCGTCGCCAAAGAAATATGGCTCCGCTTTGGCCACTTTTGTCATTTTTATTGCATCTAACATTATTCGCATTATTAGTTATCTTTACTCCTATTAAAGAAATTCTTATTAAGGAGAAAGAGCCACCTAAGTCAACTCGTCTTTCTGAAATGACAGAGAAGGATCTTGAAAAGATTGATGATAATATAGAGATGGCTCGCGAGAATGAAATCGCACAATATTTGATGGAGCTACAGACTATTCTCCACAATATGGAGTTTATGAAAAATGAGCTTCTAAAGAGCTTTGATGAATTTGCTAAGCAAGAGGCTGAGCAAGTAAAGCCTGAGATGGAGCAGCTTTTTGATAAGGTAATCGAAAAGCAAAATCGTAGCATTGAGCTCCAGGCAAAGGTTGAAGCTGTTGTAGAAGAGGTTGCTGAGCTAGAAAAGAATAATGAGGTCGCTCAGATTAAGGACTCTGTAGCTAAGAAGATTTCCGAAAGTGAAAATGCACTTAAGGAAATTGAAGAGTCTCAGGCAGTAGCACAGAATTTGCTTGATGTAATTGTGGCTAAGGCTCAAATTACAGAGATGGAAAAGACAGCTAAGGCAACTGAGGTTGCCAGAAAAGCTCAGCTTGAAATTAATGAGCTTCAGGCAGAAGCTCGTCAAACTCTATTTGAACTTCGTGATGGAAATGCTTGGCAAATTGAAATTGAAAAGCATATTGAAAACGAGATTAAGTATCGCGAAGAAAATCTAAAACAAGAGTTAACCAAAAAAGAGGAAGACGTCAAGCAGAAGAAAGAAGAGCTTGAGAAGAGCATTCAGGAGCTAGCAAAGGCCGAGCAGGCATATGAAGAGATTAAAGATAAGCCTGAAGCAACTCAACAAGAAAAGAAAAAGGCTCAGCACGAGGTTAATTCTAAGAGAAACCAACGTGACAGAGTTCAGAAGGATTTAAATAGAAGAGAAACTTCAAAGGCTAATACAGAGAAGCGAATTGAAGACTCCAAAAAGAAGCAAGCCGATCATGAAAAGAATCTTGAGAAGGCAAAGAACGAAAAAGAGGCTCGTGCAGAGAAGCTTGATAAGTTGGATAATGAGCTTTCAAAGTCACAGCAAGAGCTCGTTGAGCGTGTAAAGGAAATTGCTGAGCTAGCAAAATCTGAGACACCAAAACCAGAGCCACGCGCAGATGAAACAATGACTTCTCCTGAGCTTGCTAATGTTAATTTGTCAATCATTCCTCTTGCTGAAGCTTATGAAAAAGCAAAGGAATTGGAGCAACAGATTGCAGAGAGAAATCGTGATATCAAGGCTACAGAGCTTGCAATCAATCAAAAGATGTCTTTGGAAATGGCTGAAGATATTACAGATGTTGCAAAGACAGAGCGCCCTGAATTTAATAAAGAGATTCTAAATTCTACACCTAAAACAGAAAATCAATTTGTTGAAAAACGCGAGGAAATGACAAAGGTTGTTCGCGAAACAGAGGATATTCTGGAAAAGGCAATGGTTGTAATGAATGAGGCACAGGCTATGATGCAACCTCAGGAGCATGGTGCTGCAATTCAATCTGATGAGGATCGCCTTGCTCGTATGAGAGAGCTTGCTGAGCTTGAAAATCAAATTGCTGAGCAGGGTGCAGAAGACCTTCAAGAAAAGGCTAAGGATTTGGCTGAACTAATGCGTGCAGCAGAAATGCTTGCAGCTCAAGAAAATGTTCCAGAAGAGGAAAGCCATGATATGGAGGAAGAGGAAGGCTCTAATAATAAGACTTCAATTCCTGCAGGAGCAACAGGAATGGCTGGTATAGCAAAGTTGGAACCAACAATGCCAGGCTTGGAGCCAGGTAATATGTTTGGCTCTGCTGGTGTTCCTGCTGTATGGGGCTTTGTTAATAGCTGGTACGTAATTGGTCCATTTGATAATCCAAATCGTGTAAATCTAACACGTAAATTTGCTCCTGAGAGCGTAGTTGATTTGGATGCAAGCTATATTGGTAAGGGCGGTAAGACAGTTAAATGGACTTATGAGCAGGCAACAGCTACAGCACAAAATAATTCATATTTGCACAAACATGCAAATCGCTCAATGGTTCGCCCTGAATATTCTGGTGAATACGAAATTTGGTATGCATACACAGAAATCTTCATGGAAGAGGAATGTGATTTGTGGCTTGGAATTGGTAGTGATGACCGTTCTGATATTTGGATAAACGATTTTAAGATCTGGAGTAGTTCAGATAATCTAAAGGCATGGAGAATTGACGAAGGATTCCGCAGAGTTCATCTACGCAAGGGAAGAAATAAGATTCTTGCACGTGTTGAGAATGGACACTGGAATTTTGGTTGGTCAATTTGCTTAACACCAGACCCATCAGTAGTAAAATAAAAGTAAGGTTTCTCTATGAGTAACAAAGAAAATAAAGAAAATGTAGATTTAGAAAAAGAGAATGTAGCTGGCGAACAGCATAAGTTCTTCTCTGATGAAATACGTGCTCGCCAAGAGAAGCAGCGTAAGCTAGCTCTTGTATGGCCTATTTTGTCATTTATCTTACATATCGCGGGCTTTTTCGCACTTGTATTTTTCACACCACTTCGCGAGGTGATTTTTGAAAAGAAGGAAGATCAGCCAAAAGAAACAAAGCTTTCTCAGATGACAGAGAGAGAAATCGAGGATATGGCTGAGAATGTAGAAGAGGCTCGTGAGAATGAAATCGCTCAATACCTAGAGGAGCTACAGACTGTTCTTCACAATATGGAATATATGAAGAACGAGCTTATGAAGGACTATGAGGAGTATGCTCAGGAAGAGGCTCAGGAAGTAAAGACAGAGCTTGAGGAACTATTTGATGCTGTTTTAGAGAAGCAAGAGGAAAGCTACGAGCATCAGCAAGAATCAGAAGAGTTTATTGAAGAACTTGTTGATATGCAGGAGCAGGTCCAGGATCAGCAAACTGCTCAGGAATCAATTGAAGAGGTTAATAAGAATGAGGAGGACTTTAATGTGGCAGAGTCCGCTCAGCAGGATGCTCAGAATCTCTTAGATGTAATCGTTGCAAAGGCTGAAATTACAGGTATGAAGAAAACTCTTGAGCAGGCTCAGATTGCGCGCAATACTCAGGAAGAGGTAAATGCTCTTCAAGCTGAGTCAAAGCAGCTTGTTTGGCAGTTGCGAGAAGAGAATAGCCGTTTTAATAAAACTCTTGAGGACCAAAAGAAAGAGCAAGAGAAGTTTGATAATCAGCTAAAGCCAGAGCAGCAGCAGGCAGAGAAAAATCTTGAAGAAAAGAAATCTGCAAAAGGGGAAGCTGCTCAAGAGCTAGCAAAGGCTGAACAGGAGCAGAAGCAAGCTCAACAAGAGCGTAATGATGCAAATCAGGCTGCCCAAAAAGCAAATCAAGATTTCAATAAGGCTCGTGATGAAAGAAATCAAGCTGAAAACAAAGCTCGCAACGAAAATAATAATGCACAGCAAAAGGAGCGTGATTTAAAGAATGCTCAGGATAAGACACAGCGTGCAGAGCGTGAGCTAGAAAATGCTCAAAAATCTCAGGCAGAAAAGCAAGAGAAGTTTGATAAAGCAAACGAAGAATTGGCTAAGGCTGAACAAGCTAAGTCAGAGGCAGAGAAGAATAAGGCAGAGAATCAAAATGCTTTCCGCGATGCAGAAAACAAATTTAACAATGCAAAACGCTCTGCAGATCAAGCTAAGGCTGAGTTAAATCGTGCTCAGGACCAAGCAAAGAATCGTGCAAACGAGCTTGAAAGAGCAAAGGGCGAGGAAGCAAATCGCAAGGAGCAATTTGAAAAGGCTCAAGCAAGCAAGGAAGAGGCTGCTCAGAAGTTTGAAGCAAGCAAACAAAAGCAGGCTGAGGCAGATGCAACAAAGAAGTCTGCTGAAGCTGCTCGTAACCAAGCAGAATCTAAGCTACGTCAAGAAAATGGTGAGCTTGATGCAGCACGCAGAAATGATCGTAATGCTCAAAATGCACTTTCTAATGCTGAGCGTAATCTAAATCAAAAGAATACAAATGTTAAGAATTCTGAGAAGCGTCTTGATGAACTAGCACAGCAAGCAGAGGCTCACAAGCAGGCAGCAAAGGAAAAGGCAAAGCAGCTAGATACAAAGGATAATAAGGCTTCAGAAGCACAAAAGGCTCTAATGGAGATGGTGAAGAAGGTTGCTCAAATCGCAGCAAGTGAAGAGGCAATCCCAGATTCTTATGCTGATGAGTCTATGATTTCTCCAGAGCTTGCAAATACAACTCTTGATCGTCTTCCTCTTTCCGAAGCATATGACAAAGCAAGAGAGTTAGAACACCAGATTGCAGAAAGAAGTCGTGATATTAAGGCTGCTGAGCTAGCTATTTCTCAAAATATGTCATTGCAGCATGCTGCTGAAATTACAGATTTGGCAAATACTCAGCGCCCTGAATTTGATAAGGATGTGTTAAATTCTACACCTACAACAGAGGCAGAATTTAATGCAAAGCATGAGGAAATGACAAAGGTTATCCGTGAAGCTGAAAATATCAGTGCTATTGCTAAGAGCGTAATGGAAGAGGCTTCAACAATTGCATTCCCAGAGCGCTATGAGGGAAGTAATTCTTCTGGTTCTGGTTCTCGTAAGGATCGCCTATCTCGTATGTATGAGATTTCTGAAATGGAAAATCAGATTTCTTCAGCAGGTAGTGAGGATTCAAATACACCAGCTAAGGATTTGGCAGAGATGATGGCAGCAGCTGATTCAATGATGTCAGAGTCTTCAGGCTCAAATTCATCTTCATCTTCAAGCTCATCAATGTCTTCACAAAATAGCCAAGGTGATTCACAGTCAAGTCAAATGGGCTCAAGCTCTTCAAGAAGCTCTCGTGGTCCAATGGGCGGAAAAGCAAGCCGTGCAAATACTGCTCGCTGGATTAAGACAGCAATTACAGCTGAAGACTTTACTGGAGAGAAAGGCCCAACAGATTTGGCTGTTCGCGGTGGCAGTGCAGAGGGTATGGGTGTTCCAAGCTTGTCACGTGGTATGGATGGTCTGGTTGCTGGTAACTTTATTGGACCTTCAGGTGTTATGCCTGCAAAGTGGGCACGTATCGTAAATTGGTACATTATTGGCCCATTCCCTAACCCAAATCGTGTAAACCTAAGACGTAAGTTTGCTCCAGAGAGCAAGGTTGATCTTGATGCTACTTATGTTGGTAAGGGTGGTCGCCCAATCTCATGGGAGTATGAGGCATATAAATTGCACGTTGACGAAATTCGTCCTCTATCTCAAGAGCATACAGGTATCTGGTATGCATATACTGAGATTATGATGGAAGAGGCAGATGATGTTTGGGTTGCAGTAGGTAGTGATGACCGTATGGACGTTTGGATTAATGATTTCCATGTTTGGGGAAGTACAGATCGCCTCAAGTACTGGAGAATTAACGAAGGTTTCCGTAAGGTACACCTACGTAAGGGTAAGAACACAGTTCTTGTCCGTGTTGAAAATGGTCAGTACGTAATTAGCTGGTCAATGTTCATCGCAAAAGAAAACCCAGAATAATAAGTAAAAAAAAACGGTAGTTGTTATAAGAAACAGCTACCGTTTTTAGTTGTTATAAAGTCATTGATAAACTTGCGCGTCTATTTTTATTTGAATCAAGATGATAAATGAAATTTATGTATTTTGACAGGTGTGAAATTATGTTGTAATTTTATGAGATAATTTGATATAATTTAAGCAGAAAGCGTGGAAAACCATTTTAAGTGTTTAATTTTAATAAAGAGGTTATAATGAATAAGATTGCTATCATCCCACAACCAAAAAAGGTACAAGAATTAGGTGGAGTATTTGTTCTTAATAGCGATGCAACAATTGCTTGGAACGGAAATGAAGCAGCAAAGAAAGAAGCTGAATTTCTTGCAGAATATCTTCGCCCCGCTACAGGCTTTATTCTTCCTGTTGTTGAGGGAGAGGGAACAATTACATTTTCTTTAGCTAATGAGCCAGAAGAAAACGATATGGGCTTTAGACCAGAGGGTCATAAAATTGTAGCTAAAGATGGAAAGATTTTTATTACTGGTGAATCCAGTTCTGCACTTGGCCGCGCAATTCAGACAATTCGCCAACTATTCCCTGCTGAGATTTATGCAACAACAAAGCAGACAGTTGGTTGGGAGTTCCCTGAGGTAGAGATTGAGGATAAGCCAGAGTTACAGTGGCGTGGTATGCATCTTGATGTTTCTCGTCACTTTTCTCCAAAAGATGAAGTTCTTCGTTTTATCGAGTTGATTGCTCAGCACAAGTATTCTATTTTCCATTGGCATTTGACTGATGATCAGGGTTGGCGTATTGAAATTAAGAAATATCCTAAGCTTACAGAGGTTGGTGCTTGGCGTAAGGAAACATTAATTGGCCACGATCATCGTGATAAGCCACATAGATTTGATGGTAAGCCACATGGTGGTTTTTATACACAAGAGGAAGTGAAAGAGATTGTTGCTTATGCAGCACGTCGTCACATTGTGGTAATCCCTGAGATTAACACACCAGGTCATGCTCAAGCAATGATTGCTGCATATCCAGAGTTTGGTATGGCTTCACTTACAACACCAGAGGTTCGCACAAGATGGCATATCTCACACCATGTATTAAATATGGAGGATGCTACAGTTGAGGCATGTAAGGATATTTGGCGTGAGGTATTTACATTGTTCCCAAGTAAATATTGCCATATTGGTGGTGATGAGTGCCCAACAAATATGTGGGATGATTCTAAACGCGTTTATGAGTTGATGATTCAGCGTGGTATTAAGGGAGATCCACGTAATCTTCAATGCTGGTATACAGGAGAGCTAAATAAGCTTTTCAAAGAGCATGGAAGAAGAATGATTGGTTGGGCAGAAATTACACATGGTGATTTTAACGATACAACAGTTATTCCAGCTTGGTGGTGGGGTGGCACAGATTATATTAAGCTAATTGATCGTGGATTTAATATCATCCAGTGTGCTAATCAGTTCTTGTATTTTGACTATGCACAGTGTGCTCCTATTGATGAAGAGCCTCTAGCAATTAATCTTGATCCAACACAAAGTCCTTATTCAACTGAGCACGTATATTCATTTGTTCCATTCCCAAGTTATTTGACAGATGAGCAGAAGTCACATATTCTTGGCTGTCAGGGTCAGCTATGGCGTGAGTATATTCCAAATATGGCTCATCTAGAATATATGGCATTCCCACGTGCAACAGCATTGGCTGAGGTATTGTGGTCAGAGAAATCTCGTCGTAACTATCGCTGCTTCCTAAAGCGTTTAGCAACACATCGTGCACGCTTTGATGTTCAGGGAGTAAATGCTTGTGATAGACCATAAGAATTAAAAAATTAAGTATGAATGGAGATTGTAGTATTGCAAAACAAAGCAAAAGGTCAGGGCAGGCAATGCTCGAATACATAATTGTGTTTGTATCTTTTTTTGCTGTAATTGTTGTACTGGCAATTCTCCTATATGCTTTAAGACAAAATGGAGTGCGAGTGCTTGATCTCGTTTCTTCAGAATATCCATAAGAAAGGTAATCCAAATGAAAACAAATAAAAAGCGTTCTGGTCAAGCAATGGTTGAGTATATCATCATCGTTGTTTTAATCGCTATTGCTGCAATTGCTGTATTCGGTTATTTCGGTGGTGCAATCACAAAGAAGACCGCTGGTGCAACATCTGCTCTTGATGAAGATCTAGGTTCTGAGGCAGCTTCTGTTGCTGGAGAAAGCACAGCAGATACTCTTAAGAATCTTGATGAAGATGGCAATTACTAGGATTTTTTCTCCTAGTAGCAATGATAGTCTAGATTGGCATTTTTGCAAATGTCTAGGTGTCAAATAAAGAAAAATAAATTTTCTAGATCAGGACAGGCAATGTTAGAATCAATTATTGTGATTCTAACAGTTTGTCTTGTCCTTTTCGGTCTATTACAAGTAGCAATAGTCTATACTGGACAAGAAGTGTTGCACCATGCAGCTGCTCGTGCTGCTCGTGCAAGAGCTGTTGGCTTTAATGATTGGATGGTGCATAAGGCGGTAAAGGTGGCAGTTATACCTAATTCTGGTGAGCGACTTGAGCCTATTACGCCGAATTATGTAAATAGTGGTATCTCATCAGATGCTACACCCGGTGAAGCTATGGATATCGCATTTTCTCGTCGTCCTGTAACTTCTTCTCCTGCGGCAGGTATAGAGTCTGCACGAATACCAGAATACCTTGCATCTGAAAATTATGGTCGCTCTTCATATATACTTAATTATGAAGAATGGGAGCGTGGTTCAATAAGCTATGATGTTGATGAATCTTTATCAATGGGTGGTGGTATTGTAAAGGCTAAGGTTCAACAAGATTTTCCATTGAAGATGCCTTTTGCCAGTTATTTTTATCCTTTTGCTAGTAGACGTGATGAAAATAATGTCCCTCGTATATCAATACAAGGAGAGGGCGTCGCAGGAAATCATTCTGCTGTTTATTTAGAAAAATAATTTTATGAAATCAAATTTAAAGGAAAGTGAAGGAAGAATATCAAATTCTGGTCAGGCGGTAATTTTTATCGTTATGGCTATTTGTATTCTTGTATTTGCTATGCTTTTTATGGTTGATGTTCATCGTATAATTTTTATTAAAGATCGTAGCCAAAATGCTGGTGATGCTGCTGCACTTGCTGGAGCGAGATGGCAGGCTTCATCAATTAATTTTATTGGTGAATTGAATCTTATGCACGCTTTAGCTTCAAGTCTCGGAGATGAGGCGTCTGTTGATGTTATTACAAATACACAAATGCGTGTTTGTTTTGTAGGCCCTATGACTGGTGTTGCTGCAGCACAACAGGCTGCGAAGTTAAATGGTATTCATGTAAATGAAGAATTTACCAGTTTTATGAAGGAGCACGCTGATAAAATAGAAAATGGCTATGCTTCAATAATGAATGGATCCACGGCTTTGCCTGAACCTTGGCTAGGTGCGTGGGAAGAGTATGCTGATATGGTTAATGCAATTGCGGATGAAGGCGTAGCAGCTGGTGTAGATAATGCAATTTTATATACAGATCCAATGGGAGCTCATCCACTTCTTCAAATTGAATTTTATGAAGCTATACGTGGTAAGAATTGGTGTTGGTTCCATTTTTATGGTGTTCATTTGCTAGAGGAATATGATGGATATACTTGGTGGCCAGCCCTTCCTGAACAAGAGGAGATTGTACTAACTTCACCAGAATTTCTTCCACTTTATTTAAAGCCATCAGAGCAAAAATTGAGTTCAGTTGCTGGCGATGGAGATGCTTCAATAAAAGAGGCAGAGGTGCAAGGTATAGAACTTGTACCTCAAAAATCACATGTGAATGAGAAGCTTGAAAATTGGTATTATTATAACTCTGCTCGATGGGGGAGTTGGGATACTATGCTTGACCCTGCTTTCCCTATAGAGGGAGAGGTGCGTGATGAATATAATTATCAAGGTGCTGATTCTGTAATGCGCGTTGAAGCAAATTCTCATCGTTTAATGGAGGATGCAAAGTCGCATGATACAATTGTGTGGACAGGAGCTGCAAAACCATTTGGGTACTTGGAAAATGAGGATGGTAAAACAATACCTAATGCTGTTGGATTAGTTTTACCGGCATTTCACACAGTTAACTTAATCCCGATTGATGCTTCTTCAGCTCCTAATGGTGGTAGCTTCAATATGAAGTGGCGTCGTCATCGAGAATATCATTTGCCAGTATATTTAGCAGAAGGCCCTTCAGTATTGTCGTCAAATTGTAAGTATTGCAGACAATTAGTTACATGGGAGTTTCCAGATTTCAGAGCTAGTGGTGTTGAGTGGCTTTCTTCTAATAGTTGGAAATGTGTAATCTCACCTCCAGGAGGTGGTTCCAGTGGTGGTACTCGCCATGCACATTAGTGTTCTAGTGTCATTATTTAATTGACATAATAAAGTCATAAAACTTTATCAAGTATATGGCTTATATTGTAACAAGTATTAATCAATAAAATTTATATACTTGTGTGACAACCAATGTACTCTTTATTTCTTGATTAAATTTGTTTAATCAATTAGTTTGAGAACGTCAACAACAAGAATTCCTGTCTTTTCTAATGAGTCAGGGGATAGTTTATCAATAGTATCCTCAAGTGTGTGCCAATAATCTTTTGAATTAGGTGTAGAACCATAGGTATAATCAATAAAATCAATTGCAGAAAAACCTCTTTCTACAAATGGCCAATGGTCATCAATGCAATATGTGGATGCTAGTGATACACGAGCTGCTTTTTTATTTTCCATAGCAGCAAGCATAGCCTGCTTAGCTAATTTAGGAGTTACATTTCTAGGAATTTCGAGAACTAGATTTTTGTCTCCAACCATATCAATAATTATGACATTTTGTAGAATGTCTTTTTTCTGTGTGTAGTAATAGTTTGCCATTCGTGTGCTGCCATGTAGACCATTTTGTGAACTGTACGAATCGCCAATGCATTCCTCACCATCAAAAAAAGCAAATCTAATAGTGTGTTTTGTTTTTACTTTCTTTTCAACCATTTGACGCATTAATTCTAGCATTACGCCAACGGTAGAGCCCCCGTCATTGGCGCCTTGGAATGTAGGGCCAATCCCTGATTTTGTATCATAATGGCAGCCAATAATAATTGTTTTTTCTGTTTCTCCCGGATAGTCGGCAAAAATATTGCAAAAAGCTATTTTTCCACGAGGAGTTTGTTCCACCCAAGAATCCGCTTGTGGTTTCAATCCACATCTCTTTATTTCTCGGGATAGCCATTGTCCTGCTTTGCCTGCATTAATTGTACCAGAATCACGTGGAGAGATTTCTACAAATCGCTCTACATACTTGAACATAGCTTTGCCAGAGCCATTATCAAGTTCAAATTCAGTAATCGGTATATCCTTTTTGAAATTGCAAGATGTACCCAATACTATCGCTAATATACATACAATAGATATTGAAAGCATATTTTTTAGAAATAACCAAGTTGTGTTCATAAATGCCTTTAATAAAATCGAGAGGTGTTAATACTTATAAAAGCTTAATATTTGATAATAAAAATCAGTTCTCTAAATCCTTGAAAATTACATACGTAGATTATACACAAAAAAAAATTGAAAAAAAAGTTAAAAAGTTGTTGCAATTTGATTATAGGGTAGTGTATAATATGCCCCAGTTTTTGCCTCGTGGTGTAACGGTAGCACAACTGACTCTGGATCAGTTTGTCATAGTTCGAATCTATGCGAGGCAACCATTTTTTTTATATACGTATAAGAAAACAAAAGGAGCTATACAATGGCAAAGATGGTTTTTGGCGGCGTTGAAGAGCAGGTCGTCACAAGAAAAGAGTTTTCTCTTGCTAAGGCACGCAAGATTCTTAAGAATGAGACAATCGCAATTATCGGTTATGGTGTTCAGGGTCCTGCACAGGCTCTAAATATGCGTGATAATGGCTTCAATGTTATTGTTGGTCAGAGAAAGTCAAATAAGAAGAACAGCAGCTGGGGTCGTGCAATCAAGGACCAGTGGGTTCCAGGTGAGACTCTATTTGATATCGAAGAGGCTTGCGAGAAGGCAACAGTTATTGAGTTTCTAGTTACAGATGCTGCACAGCGCGAGATTTGGCCACGTATTGCTAAGTATTTGACAAAGGGCAAGTGCCTATATTTCTCACACGGATTTGGCATTGAGTACAAAGAGCAGACAGGTATCATCCCTCCAAAAGATATCGACGTTGTTCTATGTGCTCCAAAGGGTTCTGGTTTGAATGTTCGTCGTAACTTCCTAGCAGGTGCTGGTATCAACTCTTCATATGCAGTATTCCAGGATGCTACTGGTAAGGCAGAAGAGCGTTGCTTAGCTCTAGGTATCGCAATCGGTTCTGGCTTCCTATTCCCAACAACATTCAAGAAAGAGGTTTCTTCTGACCTAACTGGTGAGCGTGGTTCTCTAATGGGTTGCTTGGCTGCAATGATTGAGGCTCAGTATGAGGTTCTACGTGAGAATGGTCACTCTCCATCTGAGGCATTCAATGAGTCTTGCGAGGAGCTAACTCAGAGCTTGATTCGCCTAGTTGATGAGAATGGTATGGATTGGATGTACAAGAACTGCTCAGCAACAGCTCAGCATGGTGCTCTAAAGTGGCGTCCAAAGTTCAAGAAGGCTCTACTACCTGTATTCAAACAGCTATATAAGAGCGTAATCAATGGCACAGAGTGCAAGGAAGTTATCCGTGACTGCGGTGCACCTGATTATAAGGAAAAGCTAGATGCTCAGCTAGACGAGATGGGCAGCAGCGAAATCTGGGAAGCTGGCAAGGTTTGCCGTAGCCTACGTCCACACGAGAAGGCACGCGACAGCAAGGTTGGTACTCAGGGTCGTAAGAGCAACTAATTCTTAAAAAATGGCGTGGGCTGCGAGGCTCACGCC
>JAGCJJ010000095.1 GCA_017648065.1 Kiritimatiellia bacterium
GGACCTGGCTTATTTGTAGATGCCTTATATACAGTAATTGATGGATTAACAACATCTGTCAATCTATCAATTGCTGGATTGCCACCATCCTCACGAGGAATAAAATATTCCTTTGTTGTAGCGTCCTCTGGTCTATAATATGGTGCCTTTGTTAAATCATCCCACAATGGAATTTCAATTGGTGTTCTCATCTTTTTCCTTTACTGAAATATTATTTATAAGAAATTGAAAAATTATCTGGAATTAAATAAACCTGCTGAATATTTTCATCTGCCAGCAAAGAATCAAATTCGCGAGTAAATGACATTATATCTTCATCGATATCTAAAGAGTTATCAGTTCCTAATGCGACTTCGTCAACAAGCATAAAAATACCAATAGGAGGATCTTTTACTTTTTCAGACAATGCTTTAACTAGATTTTGGATAGACTGATAACGTAATGTAACTGTATCAGCTTGAACATAAACTTTTCCTCCATTATTTCGAGGTCTGAAATGTCCAAATGTCAATTCTGCAGCTAAAGCAGAAGCATTACCCTTTGGCATAACGATATTTACGACTGCAACGCCAACTTCATTCTTCTTATCTAGCTCTGAAGCAAGCATATATCGATTTTTTGTTTCAATATGAGTTAGTTTAACCCTTACATCCGCATCTTTTTGCTTAGGTTCATTAGTTTTACAACCTACGCCACAAAGAAATAAAGCTGTTATAGCTGCAAAGATTAATGTTGTATTTTTCATTATTTCTCCATTTTTTTATTTTCAACAATAGAAATAGCAAGCTTTTTCACACCTGACAAATCAACCTTACCTGTTCCCAACAATGGGATTGATTCCACAGGATAATATTCAGTTTTAGCAGGCTTCCATAAATTAGGGATTTCTGCAGAATCAAGAGCCTCATATAGCCACTGTGCATCTCCGCATTCAGGAGTATAAAGCACTACAAGCTTCTCTCCCTTACGCTCATCAGGTACACCAGTAACAGCAAGAACTTGACCAGACAATCCAGTCACATTTAATAAAGCTTCTTCAACACCGACATGAGGAACCATCTCACCCGCTATCTTAGAAAATCTGGATAAGCGATCTGTTAATCCCACAAATCCATCTTCATCAATAAAAGCAATATCACCTGTGCAATACCAACCATCCTTTAGTACTTCAGATGTCAAATCCTCGCGCTGGAGATAGCCAAGCATAACATTTGGTCCCTTTAGATAAAGCAGTCCTGGTTCTCCTGGTGCCATTTCTTCTCCAGTGTCAGGATCAAGAACCTTCATCGCAATACCTGGACAAGGCAGACCTACACGACCTGTCTTCCAACCCTCTTGAACAATACCTCCACCAGTTCCATGAGGTACACTCACAGCAATACCTGGGGAAAGCTCTGTTACACCATAAGCTTCATAAGGACGAACTCCATATTTTTCCTCATATGTCTTAATAAGTGATTCCTTAAGCTTTTCTGCACCTGCAAGAATAAAACGAAGTGTCTTAAAGTCCTCACGAGTAGCTTTACGAGCATAAATAGAAAGAAATGTTGGAGTACCGAAAATCATTGTTGATTTTTTGTCGCGAACAATATCAACCACCGCTTGAGCATCAAGTGGATTTGGATGCATGGTTACGCGAACATGCTTAAGCAATGGATACCAAATACAACCCATAATACCAAATGAATGGAATAATGGAAGAGTACCACAAATATGATCTTCCGGCGTTGTTGCAAGCATCATGCGCAAGCTTTCAATCATTGAAATAACATTGTGTTGGCTTAACATTACACCCTTTGGTTCTCCAGTAGAACCAGAAGAGAATAAAATCATTGCAACATCATCAGCAGTTGTTTTTGCTGTTGCCGGAACCATCCATTTTAATGGATAGAATGCAGCAGCAAGAGCACACTGAAGCTTTGTCTTTGTTGTCAATCCTCTTAGGATATCCTCAATGTATACAAGCTTTGACTCTTCAATTTCATATTGAGGGAATCGCTCTACAAATTTTCTACTTGTAATAATTACATGCATTCCACACTGGTTTATTGAATGAGCAAAAGCCTGCTTTGAAGTTGTAAAGTTCAAATTTACAGCACTGCGACCTAATAATGCGGCAGTAATATTTGCAATCATACCTGCACAACTTGTAGGAAGCAATATACCTATATGTTTATCATCCTTTACCTTTGGAGAAATTGCACGAGCAAGAGCAATAGATGCAATCAATGCTTTACCATAGGTAACCTTCATACCTAGTGTATCATCAGCTGCTTGACCGAACCAATTTCGGCGTACCTCTGTAATAAAGCTTTTTGCCAAAGATCTATGCTCATCCTTACGCGAATTAAAGTAATCGCAAGACAACTCCATCACAGCTCTACGTACATGGAATGCATCCGTTGTTGAAGGCATTGGTTTGCCGAACATAACAGTTACACGATAGCGTTGTAAGCTCATACGGAACCACTTACGCACCAATTGTCCCTGATAGTAATGATAAATCGTACCCCAAGAGCCACCTAAATATACAGGGATAATTGGATAATTAGAACCTTTAACAATACGAGCATAGCCACTCTTGAAAGCTCTAATCGTACCTGTACGTGTTATTCCTCCCTCAGCAAATACACAAACCATAAACCCTTCGTCAAGTGCCTTTCTTGCTTCTCGAATTGCCATTGCAACCTGACGTGGAGATGAACGATCATCTACAGGTATTACACCGTACATTCTAAAAATAGGTCTGCACCAACGCCAACGATTATATATATCACGTGACATCAAAAAGCGTATTCTTCTACGTGTTGTAGCACAAAGAAGAAGAGAATCCATGTAAGAAGCATTATTAACAATTAAAACCGCAGGTCCTTGTAGCGGAACATTCTCTACACCAATAGTGCGAACACGATATATTAAACGAACGATAAATGTAGCACAAAATCTAAAAAAGAAATCCTTTAGAAAATGATTACCAAAAATAAATAAAATACCTGCAGGGATTACAAAAAACAAAAATCCGCCATTTGGTGGTAATGATATTTTATTGAAAATATACATAAACACACCAGCAAAAGCAATACCTACCCAACTAATAAATGAATTTAAGGCCAAGCCCTCGCCTCTCGTTTTTGTAGGCATAGCTATCTGAATAAATGTATCCAACGGAACAATAAACAAACCAGCACCAAGACCAGCGGTAAAAATAAAAATACATACTGGAACTATGTACTGTGGTGTGGTAATAAATCCCAATACAAGTAATGATACTAAAATCAAAAATGAACCAATAGGAATTAATGCAAATTCAATATTCCTTTTAGACAATTGACCTGCAGAAAAAGCACCTACAGCAATACCTATAGCTGAATAGAAAAACATGAAGCTACTATGCTTTTCATCTAACCCTAGGCAACTCATTCCATAATCAATAAGATTGATTTGCATAAATCCAGCAAGCATAGAGAAAAATCCTGTTGCAAGCACAGCTGCTAAAAGATTTCCGTCCTTACGGACCCACTTAAAGGTTCTCCATAGCTGACGCAAGAAGAAATAATCAGCCGAAACAGTAGGATTTGCAGGGCGAGTATTCCAAACCTGATGCGATGTAACAACACCTAAAATAGCAATTAACACACATACTACAGCAGCCAAACCATAAGCATTATCTTGTATTTCAAACCAACTATTTGTTACAACAGAAAGTCCTGGAGCAATAACCGTACCTAAAATAATTGCAATAAATGACATCATCACAAGAAGACCATTTGCCCTTGTAAGCTTTTCTTCTGCAACAATTTCTGGCAATATTCCGTATTTAGTTGGTGAAAATAATGCACTTTGAGCTGACATTAAAAACAACAGAGCAAAAAGCATAAAACGAGAGCCAATTAAAAATGCAAAGCAAGACAAAAGCATTATAACAAGCTCTGCATATTTTAATATAACTGTCACATTCTTTTTACTAAATCTATCTGCAATAAAACCTGCATAAGGTGTAAAGAATATATAAGGCAAAGAGAAAAGAATTGTAGCAATTGCCAATGTATTACCTCTTGCATCTGGCAACTTCGCAATAAGAAACATTTGGATTAAAGCCTTAAAAACATTGTCATTCAATGCTCCCAAAAACTGAGTTGCATTAATCCATCCGAATGCTTGATTTCGCTTTTGACGTAAGTATTGTAAATTAAACTTTAAATTCATCAGCCTTATCCCTCGAAAAAACTATTTCCTTTTTTCAGTAACTTTTTTTACTTCCCTACGAAGTAAAGAACTCTCATCCTTAAGATATTTAGCTCCACGTGTAATTTTACAAAGACTAAGGTGCAGTTTTTTCGCTATAGCACGCTGAGTTTCTCCCAATTCAAGCAATTTCATCAATTGCCAACGTGATGCAATTGACTTACATTCTGCAGGAGAACAAATTTCTCTTAAAAATTGAGAAATTTCCTCTGGATCTGACATTTTTGAGAGAGCTATAGCCAACTCATTAAAGTCCTTATCTAAATCTATGTTA
>JAGCJJ010000096.1 GCA_017648065.1 Kiritimatiellia bacterium
ATTCTTGTGATAGAATATGTATAAAAGTTTAAATTAAAGGATTTTTTTATGACAACACAAGTTCCAGATGCTACCGCTTATATCCAATCTCTACTTGATAAGGGTGTTGAGGTGATTATTCCTGAGGGAACATATCGCATTACCTCAACATTGAAAATAATTAGCAATACTCATGTAAAAGCACACAAAAATGCACGCCTGTTCCTTTGTGGCGACACTCCAAAGTATAGTGGTGATTTCCTTTTGGATAATAGCGACCATGTTAATGGTAATGAAAATATTACTATTGAAGGGGGTATTTGGGATGGAAATAATCAGGGTAAGTATAATACAAAGGATCCTGACCTGTTTAACCCAAATGCTTGGTCTGGCTCAACCATGAATTTCTTCCGCGTTAAGAATTTGAAACTACGCGATATGGTATTTGCAAATTCTGTTATTTATAATTTGCGAATGTGTCGCATTGATACATTTGATTTCCGCAATATTTTCTTTGAAAGTGAACACCTTGCATTTAATCAGGATGGTTTGCACTTTGCTGGCTTTATCAATAATGGATATGTTGAAAATGTCCGTGCATTAAGCAAGGGACAAACAAATGATGATATGCTAGCTCTAAATGCAGATGATTCAATTGTTCGTTTGGAAAATCTTGATCTTGATTGTGGTCCAATTGAAAATATCTACTTTAAAGATATTTATGCAGAGGATTGCCATACAGGTGTGCGCCTGTTAAGCGTGGATTCACCTATCAGAAATATTACCATTGATAATATGGAGGTTGGTGTTCGCTGCTATGCAATCAATATGGATGGAGCACGTTATTGTCGTACACCTCTATTCAAAGAAGAAGATAAGCCGGAAGGTATTGGCTGCATAGAAAATGTAAAGTTCAATAATTTCAAAGCACATTTTACTTCTAAAGAAATTGAGAATCCTCTTATTTGCTGTGAAGGTCAGACAGATGGTTTTGAAATCAATGGCTTTGTGCGTTCTTCCGAGTTGGAGGTAAAGCCAAATAATCCAGTATTGTTTGTGCGTAATGTTCGCAATATGTCTGTTAAGATAAATGAAGAGAATGATGTAGAGCTTAAGGAAAAGAGCGATAGCTTTATTTCTGAGGGCGAAATTTCTTCTATTAAGATAAATCGTTTATAAGTCAGACTTTAGGGAGTGTGTGAAATGTCAGTGGGCATGACACAAGGTAGAGTTCGCGTAGATATCTCTGCAGAAGTTTTAAAAGAGAATTACAACAAGATTTGTGCATCAGTTGCTCCTTTAGGAGTGATTTCGGTGCTCAAGGCAAATGCTTATGGTCTTGGAGTTAGTGCCATTGCAAAGCTGCTTGTTCAAGAGGGAACAAGTGCTATTGCTGTGGCAGAGTTAGCTGAGGCAATGGCAATTGTTGATCTACCTTGTACAAAGCTTGTTTTAGGTACATTGCTTCCTAATGAGATTGAGGAAGCAATAGCTAATGGCATTCATATTCCTTTGTGCGATTATGAGCAAGCTGAGCAGTTTGATGCTGTTGCAAAGCGATTAGGTTGTAAGGCACTCTGCCACATTGCGCTTGATACAGGAATGAGTCGTGTAGGCTTTGATGCCCATAATTGTATAAGTGATTTACTACGTTGTGCAAAGCTTTCAAATATTGAGCTTGTTGGCATGTTTTCGCATTTTCCTCAAGCATACGAGGGTGATGAGGGTAGTCTTGCACAGATTGAGCTTTATAAGCAAGTATTAGCTGCTTTGGAGGCAAATGGTATTTCATTAGAGTGGCGACATATTGCTAACAGTGATGCGATAAATAATTTGCCAGAGGCTTGCTGTGCTCCATTTACGCATGTTCGCACAGGAATCAATTTGTATGGTTCTTTTGATATAATTGGTAAGCGAGCATTAGATTTGAAGCCTGTTTTATCAATTAAGACACAGCTTGGACAAGTGCGTATGGTAAAGGCAGGTAGCACAATAGGTTATGGACGCACATATACTTGCCCAAGGGACATGCTTGTAGGTGTGGTAGCAGCCGGCTATGCAGATGGCTTGCCTTTGGCATTATCCAATAGAGGTTCTTTATTGATAAATGGTGTACCTTGCCCAGTATTGGGTCGCGTATGTATTGATTATACAATGGTTTCGCTAGAGCAGGTGCCTACAGCAAAAGCTGGTGATGAGGTTGTTTGCATTGGAAAATCTGGGGCACATTCAATTACTATTGAGGATTGGGCAAATTTAAAGAGCACACATCCGTATGAGGTGTTATGTGCAATTGGCTCTCGTGCAGTAAGAAATTTAGTTTAATTATAGTATGAGTTTAAAAAATATTTTCAGCATTTTTAAGAAAAAGACATATACACCAGGAAGTATTGGTGAGGTTCTTGCTATAGCATTGCCGCTGATCATAAATGGCTCCGCATACACCATTATGCAGTTCTCAGACAGATGGTTCCTCGCCAAGCATAGTGAGGTTGCAATTAATGCATCAATGCCAAGTGCTGTTTTATCCTTCACAATGCTTAGTTTGATTACGTTTGTTGTTCAATATTCTTCTACTTTCGTTGCACAGAATTTTGGCGCGGGCAGAAAAGAGAATTGTGTGTATTCTGCGGTTCAGGGTATGTGGCTTGCTATATTAGGTTTGCCAATATACCTATTGATGATTCCGATAGGAGAATTGCTCATTCATACGTTTAACTATGGTCCTGAGCTAATGAAGGCCTTTAAGATATATTTTCGCTGGATGATGTTAAGTGGTGTTTTTGTTGGGTTTAATTTTGCTCTCGGTGGATACTTTACTGGGCAAAACAGGCTTATGCCTAATGTGATTGCACAGGTGATTGGCTGTATTGCAAACATAGTTCTCGACTACATCTTTATTTTTGGAAAATGTGGTATCCCTGAATATTGGACAGGTATTCGTGGTGCTGCTGTTGCAACCGTCATCTCAACCACAATCCCTTGTGTGATTCAGTTTGTTTGGATGCTTAGAGACAAGCTTGTTCGCGAGCTTGGATTGCGTGAGGTATTTAAATTTAGACCAGCAGCCTTCAAGAGCTTGCTAAAATATGGTGCTCCATCAGGCTTTCAAATGTTTTTTGATAATGGATGCTTTTCTGTTTTTCTTTTGATGGTTGCCACATTGCCAGCAGTTCAAGCAGTTGCAAGCAATGTAGCGTTTAGCCTTAACAATCTAGCATTTTCACCATTATTAAGCTTTGGTCATGCAACTTCTATTGTTGTTGCGCAGCATAAGGGGGCAGGGAATGACAAAATTGCAAAGAAGTCAGGTTGGTCAGGCTTAAAGCTTGGCTTGTGCTACATGATGATAATGTTTGTTGTTTTTGTGGTATTTCCTCGCTCCTTAATGGGACTTTTTATGCCTCTTGATTGTGAGTTTACACTTGATGAGCTGGTTGGAATAGGAAGGCAGCTCATGCTTATTATGGCAATTTGGGGTATATTTGATACAGCAAATATCATTTTTATTGGTAGCCTTAAAGGTGTTGGTGATACAAAATTTGTTATGACATTGTTGCTCGTTTGTGCTTGGGCTTTTTGGATGCCAGGTGAGGTACTGATTTTCCATTTTAATCTTGGAATTGTTTGGTGCTGGATATGGATGGCAGTATATATTGCTGTGCTTGGAATAATCTTTATGGTACGCTGGCATAATGAGAAGTGGCGTGAAATAAAGATCTTAAACTAGTTTTTTTGGCCAATAAGTTTAGTCGCGATAAATACGCATAAATCCTGCGAATTTATCTTGGTAAATACCTAGGACAGAGTCTGGTATGCCACGATATTACATCAAACATATCATGCACATAGCACCCAACTATAACACATAGCACCAGCACCAAAATCCTATCAAAATTATAGTTAATCCTGTCAAAATCTTCGCTCTTTTAGCTATAACACTAGGATTTGTGTGCTTTTGAGTGCTTTAGCATGTTTTTTGAGAGCATTTGTGTTCTTTATAAAGCTCAAAAGTGCAATAATTTGTTGAAATTTTTGGTGGTTTATGATAAGATAAACCATATATAATTTTATAAATGGAGGCAATTATGGCAACTAATAAGAAAACAGCAAAAGTTATTGATTCAAAGGCAGCAAAGTCAAAGAATGATATGCCTAAGAATATTAAATCAAAAAATGTTGCAAAGCCAAAGGTAGATAATAAGGCTCAAACTACAAAAAATGTGGTTAAATCGAATGTAAAGGCTAATGCTGCAAAAGATAATAAAAAAGCTATTGCTTCCTCAGTAAGTAAGGTATTACCAATTACTAATACAAAGAAGAGCAAGATTTCTACTATTCAAAAGGCTGTTGTTAAAACAGTTGCTAAAAAAGCAGAAAAAGAGGCAACAAAGAAGGTTTTAGTTGCTACAAAAGTTGCTTCAAAGAAGCCGGTCTCAAAGCCTTCAGTTAAGCCTATTGCCAAGCCTTCAGCTAAACCTGTAGCTAAGTCTCCAACTAAGCCTGTTTCTAAGCCTTCAGCTAAACCTGTAGCTAAGTCTTCTGCAAAACCTGTTGCTAAGCCTTCAGCTAAACCTGTAGCTAAGTCTTCTGCAAAACCTGTTGCTAAACCTTCTGTAAAGCCTGTTGCTAAGTCTCCAGTCAAATCTGCAACAAAATCTCCAGTTAAGTCTACTTCTAAGCCAGTTGCTTCTGTAAAGACTGAAACTCCTAAGAAGGTTCAGCCAAAAGTGGTTGCTCCAGCAAAGAAACCAGTAGAAAAGAAGCCAGAGCCAATTAAAAAGGCAGCAGAAAAGCCTCAGGAGCAAAAGAAATCTAAGCCTGTTGTAAAGGCAGAGCCTAAAAAAGTAGAAAAAAAGAAGCCTTCTAATGATGAACAGGTAACTATTTCTACAAAAACTCAAGCTAAGAAAGAAGAGCCTGCAAAGAAAGTAGCAGAGAAGTCTACTCCTGTTAAAAAGGAGAATGTAGATAAAAAAACAAATGTTGTCAAAAAGGCTTCCAAGAAATCAGCTGTTGCTGCAGGTGAAGAAAAAACTAAAAAATCTGAGCAAAAAGAACAGGTCGTACCTGAAACACCAAAGGTAGAAACTAAAATAAAAGAGCTTCCTAAAAATCTAGTTCTTCCTCCTGTTGGTGTTGTTTCACAACAAGCAAGTGTAGCTGCACCTATAAAGCCACATAAACTTACTAAGCCTGAAATCCGTGAGCTTAGAAAAATGCTTGAGAGTGAATACAAACAAAAGAAAGTTCTTATTGGTGAATTACGTCGTCAATCTTTAGAGCGTGCTGATGAAGTAAATCAAATTGAAGACGGTAGTGATGCGAATACACGTGAAACAGAGTTAAAACATGCCACTCAGTTAGAAAATGAGATGCTTGCTATTGATGCTGCATTAAGAAGCCTTTCAGAAGGAACATACGGTATTTGTCATTGTGGTCGTCGTATAAGATTTGAACGCTTGAAAGCAAATCCAGCAGCTACTTTATGCATTGAATGTGCAAAGAAAAGGGACGAGAATTTTTCACAATACTAAAATAGTAAGTTCAGGAGAACCTTTTTAATGAGATTTCCTATTATAATACCATGTATAGCTGGGATTGTTATCTTAATTGATCAAATCACAAAGCTAGTGGTAACGAAGTTTATGGAGTTACATGAGTCTATCCCTGTAATTCCTGACTTATTTAATTTATGTTTAGTTCATAATGATGGAGCGGCATGGGGTATGCTTTCTGGGCAGCGCTTTTTGCTTATACTTCTTCCATTAATTGTTTGTTTGTTCTTATGGTTTTCCCGTAAGGACATTATGAAAGGAACTACTTTAGAGAAAGTTTTTATAGGTTTATTTCTAGGTGGTATGTTTGGAAATCTTATTGACCGCGTATTTTTAGGATATGTTGTTGATTTTTTGGATTTCTATTGGGAAAACAATCATTTTCCTGCATTTAATATTGCAGATTCTGCTATTTGTATTAGTGTCTTTGTGTATATTCTTAATTGTATTATTAATAGCAAGAAAGATAAAAACATTAGACAATGTGAAAAATAATTTTTAAAGGGCTTTACGATGCTTAGCTGGCGTACACCATTCTGGTTGTTTATTTTTTGTGTTTGTGCATTGGTTATGACTTATTTTACCATAACCTACTTCCCTCAAGGAAATGTTCGCTCAGTTCGTTCCTCTCTGTTGCCATATAACAAATCAGATGCAAATGAGATAATAATTAAATATTCTGATCCTAATAAGGCAGAAATAAAGTTCTTAAAGAAAAATGGTATCTGGTATATAGATGATGGTTTTTTAGTAAGAGCAAATTCTGATAGAATTTCGCTTTTATTTAATGCTTTGGTTGGTGATTCTATTCGTGAAAGAATAACAAAACGTCAAAGAATTAAACGAGAATTAACGCTAGATGATTTTGGATTAGAGAATTATAAAACAGAACTGATTATAAAAAGAGGTAAGGACGCTGTGTCAATTACCATTGGTAACAATGCTCCTTATGAGAATACTGTGTTTGTTAAATCAAGTAATTCATCTGAGGTTTATATTGTTGAGGGCGTAATTAGTGATATTATTCCATCAAGTTTGGATGATATCAGAGATAGGACTCTGTTCCCTTATCCAATTTCGTTAATTAAGAAGCTTGAAGTTGTTTCAGAAAACGAAAACTCATTTATTTTGGAGAAGGATGAACTGGGAACAGTTTGGGAGATGATTTCTCCTGTTCGAGCACCTGCATCAGCTGCTGTTGATTCGCTACTGCAAAATTTTGGTTTCGCATCAATTAACTCTTTTGTTTGGCATCCTGTTGGAAATATAGTTTCTAAAAAAACAATATCAGAATATATTGCTCCTTATGGTTTGGGAGAAAGAGATGCAAAAGCAACAATTCGTGTTTGGATTGATGGGCTTGCTGAGCCTGTAGAATTTCGTATTGGCCGATCTTTACCAAATGAGTCTGGTTTAGTCTATGCATTTTCATCGGTTGATAATTCTGTGTTTACATTAGATCAAGTTTCTATTGCTCCATTTTTTATGGGCTTTGAAACAATGAGAAATCATAGTGTTTTTGCTATACCATCGCATAATATTTCTAGTGTTTCTTATAAACGAGGTCTTGAATATTGCTTGCTTTCTTTGAATGAGAAAGAGGATTGGGAGATAACAATCCCATCTAAGCAACCAATAGCTCCTGGTTCTGTTGAAGCATTTATCGAAGAGTTAAGTAGTGTTTCTGACTATGGAATTGTCAGTGATGATGTTCTTCCACCTATGCCACTCGTAGAGCTACAGTTTGTTGATAATCTAAAAAATATCAATTCTTTGCAATTTTATTATGATAATACCACTAATGTTTATTTGAAGACAACTTCGTCCTCATTTACAACTAGAGTTCTCCCAGAATCATTGCCTATGGGACTTCTCGAGGAGGACTTTATTGCTTCTTTCCGCAGTAAAGAAATCTTCAATTTTGAGGCAAGTGGAGTAAATGAGCTTACGCTTAGCAGGGGAGGGATTCAACAAAATGTTTATTCTTCTGCATCTGGAGAGTGGCGTTCAAATGACAGTCAAATAGTTTCTACAAACGTAATTCTTTCACTTATTGAAAAGCTTTCTTCTCTTACCGCAGAGAGGGTGGCAAAGTTGGTTGTTACTGATGCAAAATCATTTGGTTTTGCTGAACCAAAGGCTGAATTGATTGTTGTTTTTGCGAATGATATAGTAAGACCTTATGGGATGCCTTCACTAATTATCCAAATAGGAAATCAACTTCCTTCAGGTGAGTTTTATTTGCGTATAAAGGGTGAGCAAGAGATATTTGTTGTCAGCGAAGAATTTGCAAAAATGCTTGTTGAGTCAACTCTTTATTAATCATGTTTTATTAAAATTTTACAATGAGGTTTAATATGGAAAAAGAATATTTGTCAAATAAGTTTAAGCATATACTTCATGGTGGTGATTATAATCCAGATCAGTGGCTTGATGTTCCTGGCATAATGGATAAGGATTTTGCTCTTTTTGATTTGGCAGGAATCAATTCTATGTCAATTGGTATTTTCTCATGGGCAACATTAGAGCCTCGTGAGGGTGAATTTGATTTCTCAATGCTTGATGAGCTCTTTGAGCGTGCAGAAAAGACAGGTCGCTATGTTATTCTTGCAACACCATCTGGTGGAAAGCCGGCTTGGATGGCAAACAAATATCCTGAGATTAACCGTATGTGCATACCTGGCTTTACAATTGCACCAGGCTGGATGGTTAAGCGCTCTCTTGTTCCACCAGTACGCGTTGAGCATGGTGGCCGCCACAATCATTGTCCTACTTCACCAATTTATCGTGAAAAGTGCCGTATCATAAATACAAAGCTGGCAGAGCGCTACGGTAATCACCCAATGCTTGCTTTCTGGCATGTGTCTAATGAGTATAATACAGGTTGCGAATGCGATTTGTGTCGTGCAGCATTCAGAGATTGGCTAAAGAAAAAATATAAGACACTTGAGAATTTGAATCATAGCTGGTGGACTCCATTTTGGAGTCATACATATTCAGATTGGGAGGAGATTAAGGCTGTTGATGTTTCAGTTTCATCAATGCGCGTAGATTTCCAACGCTTCTGCTCTGAGCAGGCACTTGATTTTTATAAGGCAGAATGTGCTCCATTGCGTGAGATTTCCCCTAATATCCCTGTAACTACAAACTTTATGTCTGGTCCATTCCATGATTTGGATTTCTGGAAGTGGGCAGATGAGATGGATGTAGCAAGCTGGGATGCTTATCCTCAATACCATGAGCCTGCAACAGATAATCGTGATACAGCAATCTATTTCTCATTGCATCATGATTTGTTCCGCTCACTTAAGGGAGGTAAACCATTTATTCTTATGGAGTCTTGCCCGGGCCCAACAAATTGGGGTGTGTTGAACCGTCAGCTTCGCCCTGGTGTGCATCGCATGAAGTCCCTTCAAGCAGTTGCTCACGGCTCTGATACAGTTTGCTACTTCCAGCTACGTAAGGGTCGTGGTGCATCAGAAAAATTCCATGGTGCAGTAATTGACCATGCGGAGAATCCAAATGGAAGAATGTTCCGCGAAATTGCAGACCTTTCAAAGGATTTGAGGAAGATTGAGGGGGTTGTTGGATGTCATACGCCTGCTAGGGTTGCATTGATGTATGATTGGAATGCACGCTGGGCTCTTGAAGCCAGTGCTGGCCCAACAGATCATTGTAAGGAATATTTTGCAACTGTATTAAAGCATTATGACTATTTCTGGTCAAATGGTATCCCAGTTGATATGGTTGGCCCAGACAGCAATCTTGATAAGTATTCTCTTGTGATAACTCCTTCCTTGTATATGGTAAGCGAAGAGCTTTCTAAGCGCTTTAAGGAGTATGTTGCAAATGGTGGTACACTTGTAGCAACATATCTGACAGGTGTTGTTAACGATACTGACTTGGTTCATATGGGAGGCTTGCCAGGAAATATGCGTGACCTCTTTGGTATATGGGCAGAGGAAATAGATTACCTATATCCTCAAGAGGTAAGTAAGCTGACAGCTGCCGGTGCAAATAAGTTTAAGGGTGATTTTGAACTTGCAAATGTTTGCGAAGTAATTCATGCTGAAGGTGCTTCTGTACATGCAACATTTGCTAATGGCGACTACTATGATGGTATGCCAGCAGTTACATGCAATAGCTATGGCAAAGGTAAGGCATGGTATATTGGCGCAGAAGGTAAGTCTTCAGATATGCTCATCAGCTTCTATGAAGATTTAACAGCTGAACTAGGTGTTGAAAGCTGCTTGCCAAATGTAAAGCTTCCTTATGGTGTTGCTGCCCAAGTTCGCGAGGGTGATGGTGAGCGCTATGTATTTGTAATCAACTATAAATCAACTCCAGCTGAGATTACTCTTCCAACAGAGCAGTATGATATTCTCGCAGAGGAGACTTGCTCTGGCACAGTGACTCTGCCACCATATTGCGTAAAATGCTTCTTTACATCAAAGAAATAACCTTTTAACCAAATAGGGTTTTATATGAAAATTAAATATCTTGTCGCTCTCGCTCTGGTGCAGTGCGTTGCATTAGCACACCCAGTAAATCCTATCAATAATCCTGACTATCAGCTTAAGCTTGTTGATGAGATTATTTGTGCAGAGGATACCTCTCACAAATATACTCAACATGAACTAGGCAATATAACAACAAAGGACATTTTAGGAAAGAAATGCCGAGTAATAGAGCCAGGCCGTGCAAGCTATTTTGCATATGAAATTGGCCGTGGGAAAGGACTAAAGCCAGGTGCAGCATATTTTCTTGCAATTGAATATCCAGAGGATTCTCCTCGTTCATTTATTGTAAATAATTTTGGCGACACAACTCGTCTTGGTCTATCAACAGGTAAAACCTTTGGTGATAGCTTAGGCTCTCGCTATGTTGGCTCTAACCCTGAGCTGATTGATTATCCTCTTTCTGGTAAATATGAAACAGCAACTCAGCTAATGTATCTGCATCATCGCACTGCAAATGATGAGAAATCAATCCTACGTAATGGCGCAACAATTGAGCGCACTGCAGAGGATGGCTTTGTTGTTGCTATTGCACAATTCGGTGCTCATGGTGATCCATTTAATGCTGGTGCCGCTGTATATCGCATTGCTCTCTATGAGGTAGGTAATCCTGAGGCATTGGTAGCAAAAATTAATTACCCACATGATGGGCTTCCTCGCCGCCATCTGTTTTGGCGTGAAGAAATGGGAGATGGACCAGTATCTGGTTCTCCAGAGAATCGTGCAATCCCAGATGCTGTAGATTTCTATCGTTATAAGGTAAATCTGCTGCATTATCTTGCAATGAATACATATTGCCAAGATATGCTTGAATTTGGACATAACCAGTGCTGGGATTCTTCTCCATTTGGTGGAAATGATTGGTATTTCCAGCCTCAGGAGCCACAGCGTTGGGAGAATATTTTAACAATGCTTACAGAGCATCCTGATTTGTATATTCTTCCATATTATGAATACGCAGGTGGTCGTGGCGGAGATACAAATAAAGCAGTAGGCTCTCGTTGTGTTTGCTTGAATGTAAATGGCGAGAGAATGTATACACACATTAGCTGGTCTGGCTATCCAGTCGCAAATGTTGATTTTGCTGACCCAATTTTCAAGACAGACATTAAGAAGCTAATGAATGCAACAATGAGTAAATTCCTTCGTGATATACGTTTCAAAGGAAAATTGAACTTCCTTGGTGCATGGTTCCGTCCACGCCCAGAAGCAAATCCAATCAGCTTCAATGATAACGATTTAAAACGCTATGAACAAGATACAAAGATTAAGGTAACTCGTCAGCAACTTGAAGAAAACCCACAGCTTCTGAATGCATATGTAGATTGGTTCCTTTTGCAGCGTAAGGATTGGATTGAAACAGTTCGTGATTATCTTCGTAAGAGTGTAAATAAAGATGCCGTTGTCTTTTACACAACAGATCATTCCGAGCCTGGTCGCGGTTGTGGTTTGGATGGAATAGCAGCAGATAAGCCAGAGGAATATGCAACACTATTTAAGAGTGATTCAATCGCTGCATTATTTGCTGCTGATGAAGACAAGGTAGCTGATGTTTCTGCATTTAACTTTTATCCAATTGAAGATGCAGTTAAAAATTATGCATCTAATATCCAAAAGCCAATGTGGACATGGGGTAAGTGGCGCTGGGATTTAGGCTGCCCACAGCCTGATCCATTGAATTACAAGGATTCAGAAGGTGCATTCATGTCTTATACATTTAATAGATTGTACACAACAAAGAATGAGCGTGATATGGAGACATTCCGCGCAAAGGATGGCTTGCTAATGGTTCGCCATTATTCTTTGAATGAGAATAATCTATACTATAAGCTTTCAGAGGATAATCAGGGTGAGTTGCTTGGTTATTTCTGTGGACAGTTTGATCGTGCAGGCAAGTTTGGCCCATTTGCTGAAGTACAGGCATTGATTTACGGTGATCCTCGTTATATTGGTTATTTAGCACCATTAAATTTCGGACGACTATTCCCTGAATATTATCGTAATTTCAATCAAGCATTTCTTGCTTTGCCAGCAATTCCAAGCTATCGTATAGCTGGTATTTCTGAGAATAGCAATATTCATGCTCGTGCTTATTCTACAAATGGACAAGGCACATATTATGCAGTAGCAAATCTTGGAATGACAGATTTTACAGGTGTAGAAATTTGTGTTCCAAATGCTGTTGAGATAGAGAACCGTGTTACAGGTGAAATCTATAAGGCAGAAGACGGAAGAATCAAGCTTGATTTCTATGCAGGTCAGCTTTACACCCTCTACACAAAGTAGAGGAGAAGCTTTTTTGTAATAATAATAATTTAGGAATAAACTAGAGCATTACATATTTCAATTTTTAATCTGTTTTCAAGGGTATGCACAATGATATTAAAGATATTTGCAAAAATTTTTCTTTTTATTATACTCTTGAATGTAATGCTTTTTGTTAATGCTGAATCTCCTGATTTTTATGTGTGGCAGCGTATCTATACAAAGCCATTAAATTCTGCTATTCAAGAATTTTATCAAAATACAACCAATAGATTGTACTTTCTTGCAGGGGAGATGGAAAATAACGGTAAATGTTTATCAGTTACGCCTTCTTCTGTTGTAGATTTATCTCGCTCAACTCCTGTTATTCGTATTCATATTAAACACATGAATAAGTCAGTGGGCGATTTGTCTAAAGAGATTTGCAAGCTGTATGAACCTCATAAAGCAGCAAAAGCTTTGCAAATAGATTTAGATGCTCCTGAATCTAAACTTGATTATTATCGTGATTTAATGCTTGAATTACGTAAAAAACTTCCTAATACAACACTTTCAGCAACTGTTCTTCCTTGTCATCTTAAGCATACACAAGAATTTTTACAATTTGCTTCAGCTTGCGATTTCTATGTGCTTCAAGTTCATGGATTGACAAAAGAATCTGGTAGTTGGTCAATATATAATCACAAAATTGCAAAAAAGGCACTGGCTAGTGCCAAAAAGATAAATAAGCAATTCAAAGTTGCCCTTCCTATGTATGCAAATCTCTTGTCTTCACGTCAGCTTGTTCAACCTAATTTATATGAGGTAGCTGAGCTTGCTAAGCAATGTGATGAGATTATTGTTTTTCGATTAGGATTTTCTGAAAATGGGCAGTCTTTAGATCGTAAAACATCAACACAAATTTGTAATGGGAAATATTCTCCAAAAATAGATTTTCATTGGGAAAAGAAAAATGATAATCTATGGTACTTATATGTGGAAAACAGTGGTTTTTTCGCTGATATGGTATCCATAGAGCTTATATATGATGATCCATCACTTGATATGGATATATTTAATTTCTCAGTTTTATCAAATAATAAGTTGTTATTCCTTTTGCCTCCATCTGGTGTTCAAAATAAAATTTTATGGGTAAGGTGTAACGATAATCAAGATGTATCAAAAATAATAACAGTTAAGTTAGAGGATTAGTAATGAAACGATTTATTTTACCTAGTCTGATTGGCGCAATTTCTTGTTTTACAATCAACCAGGCAGAGGCTTGTGGTCCATATTTTCAGCCTTCATATTTAGCAGAAGAAACTCCTTATAATCTTGTTATGAATAAGAAGCTTGCTCTTCAGCTTTTGGTTGAAAATTCAGGTGATTTATTTAAGGATTTTAAGAATTATCCAGAGGGAGTATCAACAAGACAAGCTAAAGAACTGGATTTTGCCGATGCAGTCAATAAGAGATTAAAGGATAAAACAAAAGAATTTAAGCAAGACTTGATAAACAAGTATATTGCATATCTTGATGGTGAGATAGATTCTATAAGTAAATTAAACCTACCAAAAGAGCTTTTGGAATTTGAATTATATGAAAAAGGCGCTCGTAATTTGTATCAAAAAGCAGATGATATAGATGACGATATGGTAGTTGTAATGCCAAAGGAATGGCAGCAACTTTTGTTGTTACCTCCTGAGCAGCGTTATTATCGCACAACATGGGTTTATTTCATGTCAGGTAATTTAAATTTGGGGACACATTTTGGTACAGATTCATATAAAAAATGTGAGGCTGCAACTAATAATGGATTTGCCGATACAGCTGGATTAGCTCGTATTTCATATGAGCGCGCTTATTTCAAAGGTGATTTTAAGAAAGAGTTAAAATGGTGGTTGTTTGATATTAAAAATGCTAAGGACCATGAGTTTAATAGTTATTTGAATTTCTTCCGTTATAATTTGAGCGATGAAATGTGTCTTGAAATGATGGAAGATCCAATTTTAAGAGAAGCATTATTATTATATCTTGATTACCATCAAAAAGATGTCTTTTATAAAAACATGGGAAAATACAAGTTCCGAAATATTGATATTTTGGCATATAATGTTTATTCAAAAGGCGAAATAGATAAAGCAAAAGAATATATTGGATTGTTGGAGAAACCTACTTTATTGTCATATTGGGTTGAGGCAAAGATAGCTCGACACGATGGAGATGTTCCTTTAGCTATTGAAAAACTAAATAAGTGGCTTGAGCTAGTGGGAAAAGTAGATACTGAGGCATCTTTATTTATGAGGACTGAAGAATATAGTGAAGATGCGTGGATTACAGATGTTTATGGATTACTTGGAAATGCATTGGTCTTTCGAGGTGACTTTATTGCGGCAGCAAAGTTCCTTGCTCTTGCAGGACAAGATAGTTATGATTTAGGTTATGTTATTGACAAATATTTAACTCTGGATGATTTAATTGCGTTGTCTGATACCCATAAGATATTTTCCAAATCTGCATTTAAAGAAGCTTTTCGACAAGGTAAATACGAATTGGCCATGAAATATGGAACAAGAAATCAAAAAAAGTATTTACAGAGGTATTTAGAATATATAAAGCAGGGTGAAAATAAAGCAGTTTCTGATGATGAGCGAGCTTTGGCTCTTTATAATGCTGCTAAGGTTATGTATTATCGTGGCATGGAACTGTGTGCGGCAAATACATCTCCAGATTATGCTGTATGGAAAGGATATTATTCGTTTGGAGAGTTGGAATACCCAAAATGGGGATATTCTAAGGGAGTTTTTCCTAAAGAAAATGGAAATTGGCATGATTTTGAATTTTGTAATTGTCAATATAAGGATGGGTATTGGGTATTTTGTGAAGGACATACAAAGAATTTTGGTGCTCCAAAATTACCAGGATTAGGTGCAGAGATAGACTTTACAAATGTACCAAAACATTTACGTTTCCATTATCGTTATCGCGCTGCAAA
>JAGCJJ010000097.1 GCA_017648065.1 Kiritimatiellia bacterium
AGTTGGCATGCTACTATCTTGTGAATTGCCTGGAATAAATGGGCTCCATGCTTCCATATTTACTTTGCCTGGAAAATGAGAATCCTCAAAAAGAATTTTTGCAAATGGAAATTCTCCGATAAAGGTATGATTTTTAAAGTGTGGCCACCCACACAACAATTCATTAACTGGTCCCCAGCCATAGCCACGAAATTGTCTATCATCACCTGGAGCATATACACCTTCAAAGGAAGAAACCTCATCACCATGGCAAAGTCTAAAGTCTATAACCTTACCTCCACTTTCAGCCCGCACAGCAAAGTGGCTTATCCCATTAAAGCTACCTTTTGCTGATTTATTAAAGATTTCCCAATCCTTAAGATGTCCATTTCCTGTAAAACCAATACACCCAGAACCAATACCACCTAGTGGAAAAGAAACCTTTTGTGTGCTTTCTTTTTGTAATTTCATAATAAAAACCTTCGCGTTACACGGGTAGTATAGCAAATCTTTAGGTGCAATTAAACAACTAACGCGAATAAATTTAAGATTGCTATACTCATTTAGCTTGCAATTTGCAGTAAAAAAACAATAGACAGTTTTTATCAATATATGAGATACTATTTTTAAATATGAATGAGAATTTATGTATACTTGAAAACAAATTTACAACAAGGGAGACAAAAAATGCAATTTTCTAACTATTCTCGAGCATCAATTAAGGCTGTCACAGCAAATGATTCAATTTTTAAGTCACGAATCGAGGCTTGCTACAAAGCAACAATTCCTTCCTCAATAAAGCAATGTCGCGAAACAGGACGCATTGATGCATTCAAGCTTGATTGGAAGCCTGGAATGGACAAACAGCCTCATATCTTTTGGGATTCTGACCTTGTAAAGGTGCTTGAGGGTGTAGCTAATATTCTCGCAATTTATCCAGATAAAGAAATAGAAAAAGAGTATGACGAGATTGTATCCCTAATTGCTTCCGCTCAGCAGCCTGACGGATATTTAAATACATACTTTACTGTGGTTGAGCCAGAAAAGCGTTGGAGTAATCTATTTGATTGGCATGAGCTATACTGTGCTGGTCACATGATTGAGGCAGGTGTGGCAGCGTATGAGCTTCTTGGAAAGAGAGAGCTTTTAGATGTGGTATGCAAATATGCAGATTACATTGATTCTGTTTTTGGCGAAGAGGAAGGTAAGCGCAGAGGTGTTCCAGGACACGAGGAAATCGAGCTTGCCCTTGTCCGCCTTTATAATGCAACTGGCAACGAGCGCTATTTGAAGCTCTCCAAATATTTTATTGATGAACGCGGTCGCGAGCCAAACTTTTACACAGAGGTTGAAAAAACTAGACAATACAAATGGCAGCTTGAAAGACATCAAGCACACATGCCTGTCCGAGAGCAATCTATTGCTACAGGACATTCTGTTCGTGCAGTATATCTATACAGCGGAATGGCAGATATTGCAACACTAACAAATGATGAAAAGCTATTTGAAGCTTGCGAGCGTCTATTTAAGAGCATAACAGAACGCCGCATGTATATTACAGGCGGTATCGGTTCAACCTTCGAGGGAGAAAGATTTACAACAGACTACGACCTAACAAACGGCTCACTAATGTACGCCGAGAGCTGTGCAGCTATTGGTCTAGTGCGCTTTGCTTCGCGCATGCTTAATGCAACTGGCAATGGTCACTATGCTGAGATTATTGAGCGAGCCATTTTCAATGGGGTATTGTGTGGCATAAGCCTTAAGGGCGACACCTTCTTCTACACAAACTACCTTGAAGTAGATGACAATACAACGATATATAATATGGGCTCAAAGGATCGTCAGCCTTGGTTCCACTGCTCCTGCTGTCCAACCAACTATTGCCGCTTTATTCCTGAGATGCTCGAATATATATGGAGCGAAAATGATGAAGAGGTTTTGTTGAACATGCCTATTGCAAACACCTTTAAGAGTCGCCTTGGTGCACTAGAGGTAAGTGGTGGCTATCCATACGACGGAAATATTTCTGTTGTTGTAAAGGATTCTCCAAAAGGAAAATTCTCACTAGGCATTCGCATTCCTGAATGGTGTGAAAAATACACAATCACACTAAATGGTCAAGCTATTACAGAAAAGCCTGTGAACGGTTATATAAAGCTTTCAGTTCAAGAGGGAGACAAGCTTGACTGCTGCTTTGATATGCCTGTAAAGATTATATATTCAAATCCAAAAATTACAAACAATGCTGGACGCATTGCATTGATGCGTGGTCCTACAGTATATGCTTGTGAAACAATCGACAATCCTAACGGCACTTCAAATATGATTATCGACACACAGGCAGGCTTTGAACTAACAATCGTTGAGGGTCTTCCAGAGGGCACAATAGCAATCAAGGGCAAGGCAATTTATGAAACCTTCCCTGCTGACGGCTCACTATATTTCGATAAGCCAATGGAAAGAACAGCAGGAGAATTTATTGCTATCCCTTATGCTCTATGGAACAATCGTGGCTCAGCAAATATGGCTGTTTGGATTCGCCCAAAACAAGGATAAGTTATGCTACACAATTTGACTCTTAAAAAGGATATTCGCACTTTTTCTGTTTCTCCTGAAAATTTAACAGGAGAAAAAGGAAAAGGCGGAATGGCTATTGAGGGCAGTGCATCAAACGCTGCCCGAGAGCTTGGTCAGGGCTGGAAGGTTAATCCATATCTTGTTATTAAGCCTGGAGAAAAAATCACCCTTGCAGACATTAAGGGTCAAGGTGCAATTAAGCACATCTGGATTGTTGACAGTAGCCCTGCTGGACGGCTAAGCATTTTACGAATATTCTTTGACGGAGCAAAAAATCCTTCAGTTGAAGCGCCACTATACGATTTTTTCTGCAATGCTGATAATTTTGAATACGCCCAAATAAGTAGCTTACCTGTGTGCTACAATCCACGCCGTGGAATGAACTGTTATTTTGAAATGCCATATTTTAAAGGCTTTCGAATTGAGTTAGAAAATATCCACAACGAAGATATAATGGTTTATTACCAAATTGATTGCGAGGAAAAAGAAATAGAGCCCAACAGTCTCTATTTCCATGCTCAATTCAGAAGAGCAAATCCTTTGCCATACAAAGAAGCATATACCATTCTTGATGACATCAAGGGCAATGGCGTATATGTTGGAACCTATATGCATTGGGGTGTTAAGTCCAATGGCTGGTGGGGCGAAGGAGAAATCAAATTCTATATTGATGGAGACTCTGATTTTCCAAGCATTTGTGGAACAGGTACAGAGGACTACTTTGGTGGTGCATACAACTTTGATGTGAATGGGAAATATGTTCCTTTCACCACACCTTATCAAGGGCTATCAAAGGTAAATCACACCGATGAAGCATATAAATCACAGCGCTACTTTGATATGTACCGTTGGCACATAACAGACCCAGTATATTTCAAAAAGGATTTAAAAATTACAATTCAAGCACTTGGCTGGAGAAGCTATGGAAGGTATCTTCCTTTACAGGATGATATTTCATCTGTAGCATATTGGTACTCAGATAATTTAGAGGATGAATATCCACCATTCCCTTCTCCAAATGATTTAGAGCTTGTCTAACAAAAAGCGAACATCCTTCTGTCAGGCAATAGTTGAGGAGAAGGATGCTCAAGGAGGCAAAGGTCTGGCGAAAGCCAAACCTTGCCACCTCTCGCCCCAGCAACACCGGGCGGCAGAGCCACCCTCATTCCCTCAACTCTTTAACTCGCAAACTATCAAACTATCAAACTGTTAAACTCCTCAACTATTAACTGTAAAACTATACAACTATCTAACTGTAAAACTATATAACTAAACAAGAATTAAATTAGTTTGCAAGTGTGCGAGTTTGCGAGTATGCGAGTTTGATAGTTGGGTTTTGGGATGAAGCAGCACATACGTGCTATGAACTCCAAATGATTTAGAGCTTGTCTAACAAAAAGCGAACATCCTTCTGTCAGGCAATAGAGAAATAATTCTTAACAGAGGGGTGCTAGTTACGAAAAACTGGCACCCATCAAAAATATAAATAAAGAATATATGTAGTTGCACTTAGCTAACGCTTTTATCTAAAAATATTGGTTGTCCGTTATGAACTACTTCTCTTCTATTGTTGAAGAAATATATAAGTGGTCTGACGCTTCTACATCATTATCCACATATTTTTCGGCTAGGTCTGCCTTAATAGACGGATTCTTCACCATCAAAATATAATCAATACATATTTTTGGCGCATTAGCAGGGAATGTATATGTTGTTGCATCTGACACAACATCAAAGCTTTGCTGCAATAATTCAACAACCTTTGAATCTGGAGTTGAATTTAAATCTCCCATCACAAAAGTAGGCTTATTGTATTTCCCACACAATTCCGATTTGAGTATTTCAATGGACTTGATACGGTCATCTTCTGTTAGTGAAAAATGTGTGCAACAAACAACGACATTCTCAAATTCACAAATTAAAAGAACTCTCTTTTCTTCACTTCCTGGCAATGGAATTTTTTTTGTAGCAACAGGCTTTACCTTTGAAAATAATGCAACCCCATATTCTCCTCCATCAAAATCTATGGCTTTTGCAAATTCATAGTGCATATTGGTTGCCTCTGCAAAAATTTTTGCTTCATCTAATCTTTGGGACCTTGATAGCCCATTATCCACTTCTTGCAGCGCGATGAAATCAGCAGGAATAGAGGTTATTTTTTTTGTCACTCTTTCAATGTTAAATATTCCATCCATACCCATACCAGCTCGAATATTAAAAGATGCTAATTTTATCATTTTGTAACTCCTTTCATTATTATAAGTAGACTCTTCTTAATGCTTTTTTTGAGTTTAATTTTAAACAAAACAGAATTATATGCAGCGCAATAATTTCGGTCGAATAAGCTCAGCGCGCCAACCACTATTTAATTTATTTTCCTCTGATTGCTGCTGAGAGTACCATGTAACTAAATCTCGCTTTGATGCAATGTACTGAGACGCAATATGTAGCTCTTCAGAAAGTTTTTCAACTATTGGCTTTGCATTTTTAACAAACCGTTCTACAGCAAATCCATCAGACTGTTCGGCGGATGCTAATTCAA
>JAGCJJ010000098.1 GCA_017648065.1 Kiritimatiellia bacterium
ATCTGCGCTGGTAAGGGTAATGCCTGTGCCAGAACCAGTGCTTACATCACCAGTACGTATTGATGAAGGTGAAATCATCAGCATGTTTGAGCCCATGTTGGAAATAGAGGTTTCAATTTGTCCCTTTACGCCTGAGCCGATTTCCATCATTGTGATTACTGCTGCAATACCAATAACAATACCAAGCATTGTAAGTACAGAGCGAGTTACATTTCTGCGAAGTGCGGTAACCGCAGTTACAAAAGGTTGAATAACGTTCATAACTACACCTCCTTGCTAAAATCGCCATTTGCGATTAGCCCATCTTTAATGTGGATTGTTGTTTTTGTGTAGTCGCAAACTTCAGCATCATGGGTTACAAGAATAATTGTAATATTATCCTCTTTATTTAGTTGCTGAAACATGCGAAGAATCTCGTCAGTAGTAACAGAATCAAGATTGCCTGTAGGTTCATCAGCAAATAGGATTTTTGGACGATTTACTAATGCACGGGCGATTGCCACACGCTGCTGCTGTCCGCCAGAAAGCTGAGCAGGGTGGTGGTGCATGCGCTCTTTAAGTCCTAAACGGATTAGTAGCTCCTCAGCCCATTCCTTGTTTTCCTTCTTTGTTCCTCGTGTGCTGCTATATTCAAGTGGCATAAGCACATTTTGTAACGCAGATGTACGGGACAAAAGATTGAAATTTTGGAATACAAATCCAATTCTGCTTGAGCGAAGCTCTGCGCGCTCATCGGCAGAGATGTTTGTAACATTTCTGCCGTCTAGCCAATATTCGCCAGAGGTTGGATCATCAAGAAACCCCAAAATGTTCATAAGGGTAGATTTGCCAGAGCCTGATGCTCCCATAAGCGCAACTAAGTCGCCTTGGTCAATGCTTAGTGAGATACCTTTTAGAACAGGCACCTCTAAGCCACCGCTTAATTTATATGTTTTTGTAAGATTTTTTAATTCAATTAAATTCATAGCTTACCTCCTTTTGGAGCTTCCATTGTTGCGTAGTGATGTTTAATAGAGCTACGCATTACTTTGTCTGAATTCGTTATCAGAATTTAGGTTTATGGACGTGGAGGTGGGCTGCCTGCTCCCTTTTTAGGCTTTGGCATGCTAGGCATAAATGGGTTTTTATTTCCTTCTTCAGCTTTGCTCATCTTAGAATTTTCAACAACTCTGGAGGAAGTGATTAACTCCATGCCTTCCTTTAATTCAGGAGCTTCAATTGCTGCAGTAGTTCCATTGTTGAGCAGAACCTTAACCTTGATTGGACGAATGCTTCCATTTGCTTCTTTGATATGAACAAGTGCTTCATTTCTATCTAGCTTTGCGGCAGGAGCACCTTCTGGCTTCCAACGAATTGCTCTTGCAGGAATAATCAGAGCATTTTCTGCCTTTTCAATTTCAAAGAGAACATTTGCTGTAAGATAAGGAATCAGCTCCATATCTTTGTTGTCGACATCAATTTCAACTGTATATGTCACAACATTAGATGTGATTGTGGCATTGTAGCGAATGCGCTTTACTGTTCCATAATAGATTTTGCCAGGGAAAGAGTCAACTGAGAAGGAAACAGACATACCTTCTTTAATGCTGCCAACATCAGCTTCATTCACTGCGGCCCAGATTTGCATCTTATCAAGCTCTTTAGCCACTAGGAACATAGAAGAAACAGACATACTGGACACAACTGTTTGTCCCAAGTTAACTCTGCGATCTATCACAATTCCATCAACAGGAGAAGAAATTGTACAGTAGCCGAGATTTCTCTCTGCTTTTTCTACATTAGCTTTTGCTTGTACAACCTGTGCATCTGCTTGAAGAATTTTTGCTTCAGCAGCGACCTTATCTGCAACGGCAATCTTATATGAAGCTTCATAAGAATCAAATGCGCTTTGTGAGAGGGCAGGACCAACGCCAATTTTTTGCGCACGATTCCAGTCCTTCTCTGCTTGCCATAGGCGAGCTTCAGCTTGCTGAACAGCTGCATTAGCAGCAGTTACATTAGCGACGGCATTGCTGTATGAAGCTTGAGCAACCTCAAGGTCAGCAATATAGGTTACATCATCAAGCTTTGCTAATACCATGCCATTAGTTACTGTTGAGCGATAATCAATAACATTACCATTAGTATCAGCGCCAAACGAAATAATTTGGCCAGAGACTTGAGCGCCGACATCAATTAGTTCTTCTGGCTCCAGAGTGCCAGATGCGGAAATTGTGGAAGCGACTGTGCCACGAGTAAGTTTTTCTGTGGTATAAATTGTAATTGCTTTATCTTTATTTAGTAGATTTGGTATAATGAGTGCTCCACCAATGATAATAGCACCTGCAACAGGTAAAATAATCTTTTTTTTCATAGCCGCTTCTCCTTCTTTATTGAATTTGTATTCATAATATTGAATTGTCATTCATTTGTCAATACTTTTTTAAGAAAAATAAAGAAAAAGTTATATATATCGTTCAGGAGAGAAGCGATAGCATAGGCGTGTCGTACTATCTAAAGGCTTTTATGTGTTTTGCGCGCTCGCGCAAGCATGAAAGTTTTAATTCTTTAGGAGCGTCGCTTTATTGTTTTATTAAGAAAAAAATACAAAATATTGTGAAATTTATTTTCTTTTATGATATAATTATGAATGAAGAATGTGAAATCAAAGGTTTTATGGTTTTAATAATTGAGTAAATTGAAGAGGAAGATATGGAGCTTAAAGTTGTAATTATATTGTTAATCATAAATGTATTGATAGGTGTGATTCTATTGCTTCGTTCATTTTTAAGAGCAAATAAGTCTAATCAAGAGCAAGAATATCAGCAGTTGAAGAATGATATTGCAGCAAGAAATTCAGATGAATTTGCAAAAAATAGAGATGAACTTAATAAGAATTTTTCTGCATCACGCATTGAAACCCAGCAATATTTTACAACCCAACAAGAGTTGTTGCAAAATTATTGTGCAAGAAATGAACAAAAGATGCAGCAAATCTCACAGCAAATTGATGAAAAAATGCTTCAACTTAAAAATTCAATGCTTGAGGAGAATCGCAATTCTCGCAAAGAGCAATTGGATTTTCAAAATGCTTTTCAAGAATCCGTTAGTCAGCAGCTGACAAAGAGTCGTGAAGAGGTTGATTCTCGCCTTAAAGACATTCAGAAAATGAATGTTGAGAAGCTTGATGAGATGAAGAAGACTGTAGATGATAAACTTCAAGAATCTATGGATAAACATTTTAATGAATCTTTTAAGCTTATCAGTGATCGTCTGGAGCAGGTTCATAAAGGTTTGGGAGAAATGCAAAATCTTGCTGAGGGAGTAGGAGATTTACGTAAGGTTCTTACAAATGTAAAAGTTCGTGGTAATATTGGCGAGTTACAACTAGGAACACTTTTGGAACAGTATCTTTCTCCAGAGCAATACGAAAAGAATAAGGTCATCGTTCCACAAAGCAAGGAGTTAGTTGAATTTGCTATTCGTTTGCCTGGTCAAAAGGGTGAGGAACCTGTATATTTGCCAATCGATAGTAAGTTCCCTGTAGAGGATTATCAGCGCTTGATTGAGAGCTATGAGAATTTCGGCAGTATGTCTCAAGAGGTGAAGACAGCCCAAAAGAGCTTTGCTGCAACAGTGCGTAAGTGTGCAAATGATATTAAGACAAAGTATATATATCCGCCTGTATCTACAGGTTTTGCACTTATGTTTGTGCCTAGTGAGGGCATTTATGCGGAGATATTGCGCCAGCCAGGTCTATTTGAGAGTCTTCAGAATGATTATCAAATATCTGTTGTTGGACCATCAAATTTGGTTGCTTTCTTAAATTCATTGCAAATGGGTTTCAAGACTTTGGCAATAGAGAAACATTCAAATGAGGTTTGGCAAGTTCTTGGTGCTGTGAAGACAGAATTTAGCAAATTTGGACATGCAATGGAAGCAACGCGTAAAAGTCTTGAATCAGTTGTAAATCATGTTGAAAAAATTGGTACACGTACAAGAGCGGTTGAGCGAAAGCTTCGCTCAGTTCAAGAATTAACTGAGCAGGAGGCAGAAAAATATTTTCCGGCAAATGACATTTTAGCTATGGATGATGAATCATCAGAAAGCTAAGAATAGTTATTTAGTTTTGGATTGCTAAAATACTATATTTGTTTGATTTTTACATTTCTGCTATGGTATACTTTGGAGTATGAAAAGTATTATTTATAAAAATATAAAAAAGATAGCATTTGGCTTGATTTTGTCATCTGTAATTCTATTTGTTAATGGCTGCCGTGTTTCAGAAATGTGCGAAATTAAGATAGATATGCATGATGCCAATTTGGAAGACACGATGTGTGTATCTATTATTGAATCTGTATTGAAAAACAAGTCTCAGGCCGGTAAAAATGTTGAAGTAACAGCTTTGCCTGCAGAAAATGCTATTCTGGTGAAATATGATGCAATGCTAGTTGGAAGAAAAAATTTAGAGGATGCACTTGCTATGAATGGCTTTAATGCTGGTGAATATAAAGCAGATGAAGGCCGAAGAAGCACACTGCCTGGTAATTGCTTCAAAAAAGGAGATACTAAAGAGTAGTTAGGCTAGGATTTGCGCTATGAATGAGCTAAAGGAGTTTTTGGACTACTTAGCTCTCGAGCGCGGTCTCGCAGTGCAGACATGCTCTGCCTACGAGACCGATCTTGAGGGGTTTCTAAGTTACATAAATGAGCATTTCCCAAATAAGGTAAATGCTAACGGGTCTGTCGCTGTAGAGGAAATTACAGCAGATGAAATTTTATTATACCTCGAGTATATCGGGCGAAAATTCTCAGGCTCAACAGTTGCCCGTAAACTTGTTTCAATTAAAGGATTTTTCTTATTCCTAGTTGTTGAGGACATAATAAAGAAAAATCCAGTTGAACTAATTTCCACACGTAAGCGAGAGCGCCGTCTTCCACACACAATTTCAGAGGAAGATGTGGAGCGCCTAATTAATGCTGCTGAGCCACACGTAATCTTTGAAGAAGATGCAGAATCAAGTGATGATGACGAGGATGGGGAAGATATTGCCGAAAATGAGTCCTCACCAATGCAACGTGCTGTATCTGTGCGCGATGTTGCGATGCTTGAATTATTTTATTCGTGTGGGCTGCGTGTGTCTGAGCTTGTTACATTACCATTTAGTGCATTACATTTTGATGAGGGTTTTTTGCGAATCCGAGGTAAAGGATCAAAGGTACGCATTGTCCCATTGGGAAGTAATGCAGAGTTGTTGCTAAAAAAGTATATTGACGAGGCTCGTCCATTGTTTAATAAGCGCGATGATGCTGTATATGTTTTTTTGAATAAGCATGGAAATTGTATGTCCAGAGTAACAATGTGGCGATTGATTAAGAAATATTCCGCGATGGCAGGAATATCCCCTGAGGTGTCACCACACTGGTTACGCCATTCGTTTGCAACTCATTTACTGGAGCATGGTGCACCAATTCGTGTAATTCAAGAGCTATTGGGTCATGCTAATATTGGAACAACGCAAATTTATACGCATATTGATGCAAAACGTTTGCAAAATATACATCAGCAATTTCATCCAAGAGCATAAGGAAAGACTTTTTATTTATATAAGGAACTACTATGGAAAAAAATAAATATTCAAAAGTAGAAAAGAAATTAGGCTACAAATTTGCAGATATAAAGAATCTTGAGGAAGCATTTACTCATAGATCATATCGATTTGAGATGAAGCTTGATTATGATAATCAGCGCTTAGAATTTCTAGGTGATGCAGTGTTAGGTTTTTTATTGGCTGATTTTGTATATTACAAGCAGGATGATCAGCCAGAGGGTGTGCTTACTGTGCTTCGTTCAAATGTGGCCAGTGGAGCAGCATTGGCAGAGCTTGCTGCAGAGTTAGAGCTAGGTGAGTTTCTTGCATTAGGCAAGGGCGAGAAGCAGTCTGGTGGCGAAACCCGTGAATCAAATCTGGCTGATGTTATGGAAGCAGTGCTAGGTGCTGTATATGTTGATGGAGGACTAGAAGCGATTCGTCCTGTATTTAATAAGCTTTTCAAAAAAGGATTGAAGAAATTAAAGGCAGATATTTGGCAGGAAAATCCAAAGGGATATTTGCAGCATATTTCTCAAAAGCATTATGATGTCGCTCCTGTTTACGAAATTATTTCTAAGGACGGTCCAATGCATCAGCTTATATTTACAGCAGAAGCATCAATCCCAAATACAAGCTTTAAAGCACAAGGGCAGGGTTCTACAAAGCAGATGGCTCAAGTAAATGCAGCAGTTGAGTTGCTAAAGCAATTACCGGAGGCAAAAAATGAGCAAAATTAATAATTTGTTTAAGCTATGCCTTGCTAAATTTAAGGAAGAAGATAGTGCTGGCGATTCTTCATATACAATTTGGCGCATGATTTTTCTTAGTGCTTTGGTTGGTGCTGTGGCAGGGTTAGGTGCTGTATTGCTTGTCTCAATGCTAGAGTTTGCACAATGGCTGCTTATGGGGAAGTGCGTTGGTTATTATCCTGCAGGAGCAGCAAATGAGCCAGTAATGTTCGAATCTCTTCATGCGATAGCAAAAGGAGATACAACAGAGCTAAGAAAGTGGTTGATTCCAATCCTTCCTGCGTTAGGTGGTTTGGTTACATCATTTTTAGTGTTAAAATTTGCTCCTGAGGCAGAGGGACATGGTACCGATTCCGCGATTGAGGCATATCATTTCCGTGGTGGCAAGGTGCGCCCAATTGTTCCGCCAATTAAGGCAATTGCTACATCAATTTTAATTGGAACAGGTGGTTCTGCTGGTTGTGAGGGCCCAATCACACAGATTGGTTCAGGCTTTGGCTCAACACTTGCAACTTTATTGAAGCTGCCAGTTGCACAGCGCCGTATGCTTATGGCAGCCGGTATGGCAGCCGGTGTAGGTGCTTTGTTCCATGCTCCTATGGCGGGTGCTCTATTTGCTGCTGAGGTATTATATCGAGACCTTGATATTGAGTATGAGGTGCTAGTTCCTTCTATTGTTGCATCTGTTACTGGTTATGCTGTTTTTTCAACAATATTCGGATTCCATCCATTGTTTGATACACCACAAGTAACTTTTGACCAACCTCGTATGATATTCCTCTACATTGTGTTGGCAATTGTAATCTCACTTGGTGCTCGATTCTATACTTGGTTTTTCTATATGATTCATGAGGGCTTTACAAAGCTTAAGGTTCCACATGTAATTAAACCTGCTATTGGTGGTTTATTAACTGGTTTAATCGGTTTATTCTTCCTTCCTGCACTATGTTCTGGTTATGGTACAATCCAGGAGGCATTGCGTTTTGACTCAATCCCAGCAGGAGAGAAGATTACTCTTATGGCATTGCTAGGTGTATTTTTGTTCAAGACATTGACAACCGCTTTTTCAGTTGGCTCAGGAGGTGCAGGTGGTATTTTTGGCCCTGCAATTGTTGTAGGTGGCGCACTTGGTGGCAGCGTAGGTATCATACTTAATATGTGGCTTCCTGAGTGGAATGTTCCAGTAGGTGCATTTACACTTGTTGGAATGGTGGCATTCTTTGGTTGTGCAGCAAAGACACCAATCAGTACAGTGTTAATGGTCAGTGAGATGACAGGTAACTATAAGCTGCTTGTTCCATCTATGTGGGTATGTATTATTGCGTATGTGCTTTCACGTAAGGTATCTTTATATCGCAGTCAGCTACCAAATCGTTTTGAAGCACCTGTTCATAGAGGAAGTATGATTTCTGGTGTGATACGTAATCTAAAGGTAGCAGATATTTTGCAAGCACATCGTTCTAATCCAGTTACTATTAAGTATGATACACGACTTGATGAGGTGATTAGTATCTTGGCCAGTGGTAAGCAGACAGTATTTCCTGTGGTTAATCAGGAGAATTATCTTTCTGGTATTTTGACAAAGAAGGATCTTTCTACATTGTTAGATACTGACCCAGTATTCCGCAGAATGCTTATGGTTAGTGATATTTCATTAAATCAGCATTCTATGGCATTGCCTACAGATACATTGGCTATGGCATTAAAGAGTATGGAAGATGATGATGCAGAGGAGCTAGTTGTTGTTTCTAACATCAATCAGCCACACAAATTTGTAGGAATTATTTCTCATAATGATATAGCAGAGTCATATCAGCGCGAAATTCAAGAATCAAGATAAACCTAATTTATAGGTTATTGTTACTTGTTTTAGGTGCAAATTTATAGTAAAATACTTCCATAAAAGGTAAGATAATTTTGTAAGTATAATTTTATGAATAAAGTACGTCCAGAAATAGGAGTAATGAGTGAGCTTGTGCCAGATGCAGCAACAATTGATGCAGCAGCTGCGTATGGGCTTTCATGCACACAGGTTGTCAGTTGGAATGTTGAACTGGCAACAATGGATATTGCACGCACATTGAAGAAACGCGCAGCAGATAATAATGTGCGTTTAACTGCTATTTGGGGTGGATATTCTGGTCCTCAGGAATGGAATTTTACAAAAGGGCCTGTTACTCTCGGACTTGTTCCTTGTGCTTATCGTGCTATGCGCGTATTAGAGCTTAAAAAATGGGCTGATTTTGCGGCTGAGGCAGGAGCACCGGCAGTAATTACTCATTGTGGCTTTCTTCCTGAAAACATGACAGACCCAATCTTTGAAGAAGTTCTAGTTGCAATTCAGGATGTGGCAGGGTACTGCAAAAAGCTTGGTGTAGAATTTTGGTTTGAAACAGGGCAAGAAACACCAGTAACTTTATTGCGTTTTATTGAAGCCACAGGACTTGACAATTTAGGCATAAATCTTGATCCAGGTAATTTGCTCATGTATGGTAAGGGCAATCCTCTTGATTCTTTGCGAGTGTTTGGTAAATATGTAAAGGCAATGCACACAAAGGATGCATTCCCACCAACAAATGGAAATGAGCTTGGTGCTGCTGTAGTTGTAGGTACAGGATGTGTAGATTATCCTCGTTTCCTTCCAGCATTGCTTGACTTAGGATTTACCGGTGATTTGACAATTGAGCGAGAAATCACAGGTGAGCAGCAGATTAAGGATATTCTTTTTACTAAAGACTATCTGAATAAGCTACTAGATGAATATTTTAATAAGTAAATAAATTTGAAAGGTATATTATGTTATATCCAATGCTATTTAAGCCAGTTTATAGAGATTATATTTGGGGTGGTACCTCAATCGCAGGAGCTTTCTCTCGTGAAAATACACCAACACCATGTGCAGAATCATGGGAAATCAGTGCTCACCCAGATGGAATGAGTATTGTTGAAAATGGAGAATATGCAGGCAAGTCTCTTCAAGAGCTTTGTGAGGAGCTAGGCCAAGACTTGCTAGGTAGTTTCTGCGAGGGTAAGGTTTTTCCTCTTCTTATTAAGCTTATCGATGCTAAGGAGCGCCTAAGTGTTCAAGTTCATCCAAATGATGAGTCCGCAAAGCGCTATGGTGGCGAGGCAAAGACAGAAATGTGGTACATTCTAGATGCTAAAGAAGATGGTAAGGTTTGTGCAGGCCTAAAGCAAGGCACAGGGCCACGCAAATTTAAGGATGCAATTCATGATAAGGTTGTTACATCTCTATTAACAGAGGTACCAGTAGCTAAGGATAAGGCAATTTTTATTCCTGGTGGACTTGTTCATGCAATTTGCGAGGGTTGTATGATTTACGAAGTTCAGCAAAATTCCAATACAACATATCGTGTTTACGATTGGGATAGAGTAGGACCTGATGGAAAGGGTCGCCCTCTTCATATTCGTGAGGCAATGGAAGTTATTGATTGGCATGCACCGAACATTGGCTTGTTAAATGCAATTCCAATGTCAGCAAATTCAAAGGCAAATAAGCGTGAGCGTATCTTGCGTTGTGATTACTTTACAATGGAGCGCTATACACTTGCAGAGGCTGAGAATTTTGAGAATGATGGAGCATCTTTCATATCACTGTTTGCACAAAATTCAGCGATTGTGGTAAAGGTTGATGGCATGGATTATTCTGTTCCTGCAGGACGCTCTTGCTTAATTCCTGCTGGCATTAAGAGTTTCACTGTGGAAGGTGCTGAACCTTCAGCAAGAATCTTGGTAGTACATATATGAGAAATCATAAAAGAGATGGCAAAATAACTCTAATTGAGCTTTTGCTCTTAGCCTGCATCTTTTTCTTTGGCTATTGGGTTATTGTTGCTCCAATGTCTAAAACAGATGATATGGTTAAAGAGGAGTGGGTTAAAAATAACCTTAGCGCCATATTTGATGTGGTAGATTACATCAATAAGGATGAATCTTTTATATCAAAAGAAATAACACTTAATGATGTAGATGCATTGTATGCAAATTGGAAGCGAGAGCCTTTAGAATGGCCAAAAGGTGTTTTGTTTGATACATTTAAGGCAGAAACTAATAAAGTCTCAATTGTGGTGGAGTTTTCAACAGGAACAAATCAAGTTACATACGTATCTTCATTTTAACATTATTTATACATAAATCTAAATTATAGAAAGGACAAAATTATGGCAAAACCAATTGCAGTTCAACTTTACTCTCTACGTGAGTATTCAAAGACAAAGGAAGATTTTATCAATGTTATTAAGCGTGTTGCAGACATTGGTTACAAGGCTGTAGAGCCAGCTGGTTTTCACGATATCCCATGCAAGGAGTTTCGTGCTCTATTAAAGGACTTAGGTTTGGAAATGTATTCATCTCATTCACCTTGGGCACATAAGCCAGAGGATTGCTCAAGAATTATTGATGAGCTAGGTGAGCTTGAGTTGACAAATTGTGTTTGCGGCTATAGCGCAGATGATTTCAAAGATATGGATTCAATCAAGCGTACAGCAGAAAACACAAACAAAATGCTAGAGATTTTCAAGGCTGCAGGTATTACTCTATTCCAGCACAACCATGCATTTGAGTTTGAGCGCATTGACGGCAAACTAAAGTATGAGTACTATTTGGATATGTGCCCAGATGTAAAGCTAGAGATGGATAGCTTCTGGTCAACAAATATCGGTACAGAGGATGCTGTTGAGATGATGAAGAAATTTGCAGATCGCACAGTATTAGTTCACATCAAGGATGGTACACTATTCCAGAAGGAATCTGAGCAGGTATACGTAAATGGTATTCTTGATCGTAAGATTTCATTGCTACCACTTGGTCAGGGTGAAATGCCAATCGCAAACCTAGTACCAGTAATTCCTGAGCAGGTATCAAGCATCGTTGTTGAGCTTGATTATTGCGAGGTTGAAATGTGGAAGGCTATTGAGGAAAGCTACAAGTTTATGACTTCAAATGGCTTTGCTGAAGGTAATAAATAATATTTCAATCGATTAATACAAAAGGTGCTGGACAAAACAAGTTCAGCGCCTTTTGTTTTATAATTATGCCTAGATTAATGTATTGTAGGTTTTAACTATTTGCATTAATATTTACTATTATAAAAAGTAGATAAGATCTCTGTTGTTAAATATTATGTTTGGGATGTGATATGAAAAATAATGTTTTTCATATACGAGATTTTGGTGCAGTTGGAGATAATAAAACACTTAATACATCATCAATACAAAAAGCTATTGATGAATGTCATCAAGCTGGTGGAGGCATAGTGCTAATTGAAAATGGGGAATATGTTTCAGGAACAATTTTCCTTAAAAGTTTTGTCGAATTACATATAGAAAGAAATGCGGTACTTGTAGGTTCTAAAGAAATAGAGGATTATCCAGAGAGTAATGTAAAGCATGTAAATACAAAAATGCTTCCACGCGGAAGAAATGCATGCTTTATTATGGCAGATGAGTGCGAAGGTATTGCTATTACTGGTCTGGGTAAAATCTATTGCTCAGGCGAGAAGTTTGTTGAAAAAGCAGAACATTATTATATGCCTTACAAACGAGTAGATAAGCCAACACCCCCTCGTGTTGTATTTTTCGCAGGATGTAAAAATGTAAAGATAGAAGATACATTTTATGTTAACGAAGTGGCAGGGTGGACATTTTGGATTCACGATTGTGACTATGTGAATATAAGAGGGATAAAGGTTGAATGCAATCTTGATATGCCAAACAATGATGGCATTCACATAAATTCTAGTCGTAATGTTTGCGTTTCAGATTGTCATCTTACTTGCTCAGACGATACATTGGTCGTGCGTGCCAATAATGCATCGTTAAAAGAGAATAAAATATGCGAAAATATTACTATCTCTAACTGCAATCTCCATTCACATGCTGCAGGTATCCGAATCGGTTGGCTTAATGATGGAACAATTCGTAATTGTACATTCTCAAATTTAACTATGACAGATTGTACTACAGGAGTATCTCTATCTTTGCCTATAAATGATGGTGTGGAGCGTTGGCCTGATCAAGGTGTTGAGGCAACAAAGGTTGAGAATCTTAGCTTTAATAATATCGTTATGCAAAAGGGATATGATTCTTTAATTCTTATAAATGTGGGCAATCATGAGAATACACATTGTGCAGGAATTAAGGGTTTATATTTTAACAATATTCATGCGAATGGCTTTAGAATGCCCCATATTGTTGGCCGAGAGGATGTTATTTTGCAGGATATTGTTTTTAATAATTGCTCTTTTGTTCAGCTTCAATTTAGTGAGGTCGATGATGGAAATAACCATGGTTCTTTGTTTCATCATGATTCTCAACCACATTCATTAACAATAAAGCATGCAAATGTTGCTTTTAATAATACTACATTTAAGTTTATATAATTTATTTAGATTGTGTATATGGTAAATTAGACAGGAGAGTACTACATTATAGCGTGTCTGGAATTACTTAATTTAGATTGATAGCTCATTGTAAAGTGTGGTACAATTTTTCTAATTAATGCAAGGATGATACAATGAAGATAATGTTTATATCAGATATACATGGTGTAGATAGTACACTTGAGCAGGTGCTTAGTATTGCAAACGAAATTGGCCCGGCAAAAATAGCTATTTTAGGAGATGTTTTATATCATGGACCTCGTAATGGTGTTCCTGAATTTTATAATCCTCAAAAGGTGGCAGAGCTACTTAATGCAAATAAAGATAGACTAATTGCAGTACGAGGTAATTGTGATACAGAAGTAGATCAAATGATGCTTACATTCCCTGTATTAGCACGTAGTGCTCATATTATGCTTGAGGATCAAGTAACATTTTTTCTGACACATGGTCATATTTGGGATGAATCAAATTTTGAAAAGATTTTTGATGGTTGTGCAATTCTAGTTCACGGACATACACATATCCCAGTAAATAAACTTTCAGAGAAAGGTTTTCGTGTGTTTAATCCTGGTTCAATATCTCTTCCAAAGGGTGGTCATCCTCGTACTTTCGGTCTATATGATACTGATACGCATGAGCTAACAATTAGATTATTGGATAATTGGAGAACAGTTTATAATCCATAATTTCTCGTTATAGGTAGTTGGACAATGCGATTTACTGAGGCTTTTGTAAAGAAATATCAAGAAAAACAAAGGAGTGCAAATACAACACAAAATAAGCCAGGTGTTGATATTGCTTCAAGTGTTGTTTCTCGTAAGGTGCGCATACTTGGTGTAGATACATCATTGCGCTCTACAGGCCTTGGTGTAATTGATGTAGATGGGATGAAGGTTACTCATGTTGCTTGTACAAATATACCAAATCCAGCGAAGCGTTCTTTACCAAACTGTCTGAAACATATTCGAGAAGTAGTAAATGAGTATTTGGATGAGTATAAGCCTGATGAGGTGGCGATAGAAGGTGTCTTTTATTCTAAGAATCTTAAAACTACGCTTATTTTAGGTGAGGCTAGGGGAGTGGTGATATGCTGCTGTGCAGAGCGTAATCTTCCTATTTATGAGTACTCGCCAAAACGAGTGAAGCAAGCTACGACAGGAACAGGCACTGCAATAAAGGAGCAAATGCAGCGTATGATTGCAGCACAGCTGGCGCTTGATTTTCTCCCACAGGAAGATGCCGCAGATGCTTTGTCTATTGCCTTATCGCATTCTCATGCACGTATAGGAATTTCTCCAGGTACACGAATTGATTAGTGTATGTTATCAATTCGTGATAGTTAGTAGAAAGGTTAAATTTGTTCAATTAAGGATTTGCTTGATTCAGTAAGTTCTCTATATTAAAATGTATGAACATAAGTGGTATAATTACTTTAGTTAAGGAAGGATAACTTTTATGAAATTAAATAAAATATTAATGTCAATTGTTGCAATTATGTTTTGTGGGAGTTTTATGTTAGCAGAATCAAGTATTGAAGATTTGCTTTATACAAAGAAACCTTTGAAATTTAATGAAGACGGAACTTTTAAGGTTCTTGTACTTAGCGATATTCATGCTACAGAAAAGACAATACCAAAGCACGTACAA
>JAGCJJ010000099.1 GCA_017648065.1 Kiritimatiellia bacterium
CAGTTCTTGACAAAAGCATATCTGCGGCAAAATCATCAGCATTTTTTTCATCAGGTGAATTTTTCCATGCCTCTCCTGTTAAAAAATTCGTTTTCTTCTTCTCATCCAAAATATGTTTAGCCTCATGAAAGAATGAAAACCAAATAATATCTTCTCTCATTGTTCGCAACGATAAAAGAATCATAGCTTTATCCTTACTAATCCAGCGGGTCACGCCATTCAATGGTGCTCCATTAACAGATTTAACAAATACCAAAGCAACACCTGCCTCTGCACAAAGACGGCGCATCTCTAGCAATACCTCTCGTGTCATAGTTTGCTTCACCAAATCTAGAAAAGAGGAAATAACTTCACGGAATTTTTCTGCAGAATATGGTTGACATTGAATAGCTTCTGCCTCAATCTCTCCTGCCCGAACAAATGCGGCTACCGCAGATGGTGACACCTTATATTTTGGTGAAACACGTGCAGCCGCTAATGGAGTGTCCCACACTTCAAGCCACGCTTTACGATTTGCAACACGATAGAATGACAATAATGATTGAAACTGTTCTTGTTCTGTCTCGCCACTTATCCATCCTCGTTTCAACATTTCCTTTCGTGGTTGTTCTTTTAACCACTTCCGATCTTCTTCTGCAAGACAAACAAGACGATTAAGTTGTGTACGATAATTGGCTTCAAGAGAATTCCAAAATGACGCTGGAACTTTTGTTACCATCTCTAATTTTATAGCAAACTCAATAGAGAGTGGTATTTGTGAAGAAATCACTCTATTAAGATAACCAATTGAGACTCCAAGATGTCTCGCAAATGCAGCTTTACTTAATCCAATATAATCTATTAACTCCTCTATTGTATTTCCAGGTTTAACTGAATAATTAGGAGTATATTCAAAAACTTCAGCATTATTAATGTTCATATATTACCTCCTTACCTTCCCATCGTGCGTATCGCGTACTTCTTTTATACAAATCGTTTTAACACTCGTTAAATCTATCCCATTATCATCACGTACAGAAAACTCCCCATAAGGACAAAAAATTAATCGCATATTACCCGATACATCTACAGAAAAAAGACAACCATTACCTTCAAGTTTATGACATCTCGGTGGAGGCAAATGCGACACCATTTGTAGAGTTTCTGCTGCAACAAGTTCCGACATACGTTGCTTGATTCGGGTTGCTATACTTTTGCCAAATTTCTTGTTCAACAAACAATCAGAGTTAAACATTTTTTGAATCTTTCTATCTGTGAAAACAATTCTCATTACAATATTCCTAAAAAACAATACCCTATTATGGTATCATTTTTTCTTAAATAACTCAACTAAAAATTCCGAATAAAAGTTACAAATAAGCAGAATTTATATGCACTAATAATTAATGAAAGAATGAATTGAGTTTTTTCTTAACCATTTCTGTCCAAATGTGCTTTTTTTCGAAAATTCCAATATCTTTTGCTGATTTACAGACACCTTTACAGTAACCTTTGGGAGCGTAGCTTAGGGGTAAAGCAGATTCATATATGAGAAATAATAAGGCTTGATTAAATTATAGGTTAATCAAGGCTCTTGCCCTATTTTGAATAAATTGCTCTAGTGCTTTAAGTCGCTTTGCGGGGAGATTGTAACGCTTATGCCTATTGAATTTAAACTCCTGCAAATGATGTAGCTGCTCCTTTTGTCTAGAAGTAATGTACTCCTTAGCGATGTCATCAAACGAAACATCAAAAGCAGATAAGCGGCTCTTAGCATAAGCTTCAAGATTATTAAAATCATCCGCCATTGCAAAATTAAATAAAGACAAGCCATTATCAAAAATAGGAGCTACCGAGTATGGTTTATTGGTCATATTGTCAACCATTAAACCAAAATTGTTTAAATGTCGATCTGTATTGTAAATCAATGCATCAAAAATCATCATGTCGCAAAATGCATCAAAATATTCTTGCCCTAAGCCTTGCAAATAACTAGCAACGTCTTTAATGCTCTTAGTATTGCAGAATCGCCACATAGGAACAAATGAATGATTGATATCTGTAAACAATTCACACGTACAACAAAGCTTTCCCTTCCACATAGAAAGTGTGTACGGAACATGATTTAAACCCATTGCTTCAGCAATTTGAGCTGCATAAAACTCTGAATAAGGCTCTTTACCTGTATTGGCTGCTCCTAATGTACCTCCCTTATACAATTTGATTTTGCCATCAATTTTACGCCAGCCCTTACGAAGCATCCCATTTGTTGTGAATTCAGGAGAAGAAGAAAAACCTCTCGGCTTTATGCTACCATAACCCGTATAAGCAATTATTGACAGTGCCTTATAAAAATCATTTTCAAAAAGGTTGAAATCTGCAAATTTTCCTTCAAAATCGGATTCTGTTATCCAATAACTATCATTTAAAGAGAGTCCTTTGCAAAGCTTAATAATTCCCAGAATGTTGTTGTGAGTAAGCCCATAAACCGAAAGAATTTTATCTACAAATTCACGATTTTGCGGAACAACTCTAGACTTAAGCCAAGATAAAACGCCTTCTCCGTCAACACACATCCCAAGCGGTAAAAGATGCTTATTTTTCTCATTTACATTGATTACTTGACAACAAAAGCCCTCCAATGGCTTTTGAATCAAATCAAAAGTCATAAGCTCTGTATCATAAATTTTCAATGTAAAGACCATAATTAACCTCTAAATACAATTCTTTATTATTGTATACATCCTACTTAAAATCAAGTATATTGTATCAAAAAAAATAATTTCTTAGGAAAAAAATAAAATGGGTATGGAAAGCCTCCCCAGCTAATATATTATCGATATACTTGCAGGTTTCTTTTTGGGAATGGGTCTTCACTAATGTGTAACCCAAATGAGGAGTGTGGTGTCGTAGCCACGGCGTTTGGCTTCGGCTAGGATGAGCTCTTTTGTGGCAGGGTCTATTTGCGAAGTGCGAGCGAGTATCCAAAGAAAGTCTGCATCGCTACCGCCGACAAGCACATGCTTATAGTCATTATCTAGCCAAAGAATACGATAATCTCCATAAAATGGGCCAAAGAATGATACGCGCAAAAGACCCGGCTCATCGGTTAGCTTTACTCTACCCTTAGCAATCTTAGGTTTGCCATCCTTAATTCCAGCATTAACAACGGCAACCTTGCCGTCATCACGCATCGTATATTCGGCTTTTGTATGAGACATACCACGTTCAAACCAATGGTCATAGCGTGCTATCTCATACCATGTTCCTAGATAACGCGATAAATCAACCTCCTTAACTGGAGTTAAATCAACTGTTGGCTTTGTAGCACAACCTGAAATCATAATAATTACGGATAAAATAAATATCTTAAATGAATATTTTTTCATAGCATTCCCTCCTTGCCGTGTTGATAAATTATGACTATATTTAAATTTGAGAAAAAGTCAGTTATATTAGCCGCTGCTGCAACTGAGAACAAAATTCGCCTAGATCTGAAAAGCGCCTTAATGCATAGCGATCATACGGTGTTGGTTGTGCGTTTACTATTATTATCTCGCCATTGTTGCAATAACTTAATAATGGAAGCGATGCCACAGGATGCACAGTTAAACTTGTGCCCATCACAAGTACCAAATCTGCTTCTGTAAATTCTTTTTCCGCTTGTAAAAAGCATGAACCCAAGCCTTCGCCATAAAATACTACATCTGGTCGCAACAGCCCACCACAAAGCTTACAATGAGGTATTTCGCCACTGTCAATAACATCTGCTATCGCAGAATAAGAATGATATTCTCCACAACGTGTACACACATGCCTGTCTAAAGAACCATGCAGCTCTACAACATTCTTGTTTCCTGCCTTAAAATGTAATGAATCTATGTTCTGCGTATAAAGCATACGCAGATGTCCCTTCTCCTCCAGCATAGCACATAACCTATGCACTATGCATGGCTCCTTCTGAAGCATTGTATAAAGCTCTTCACGAGCGAATTGATAAAAAACATCCCAATTTGCTGATGCAAAATTAATATCTAATAGCTCTTCTTTACTATGACCATGCCAAGTGTCACCAGTAGCATAAAACCCATTGGCTCCACGAAAATCAGGAATACCAGATAAGGTGGAAGCACCAGCACCAGTTAACACTACTAACCTTTGGGCTGATAATATTTTTTCTGCATATTCGTCAAAATCAACCATACTTCCCTCCTTCAAATACTACATAAGAAAGTTTCTGTAATATAAAATATCATAATCCAACAAGTATTTTCAAGAGATGTTGAAAAGTTATTATGTAAGTGTGGTGTATTATATTTTACACTATTATTTATACCATCCATAATACTATGTGATCCTATTAAAGTACTAGTTTAATAGATAATAAAGAAAGTGCATTGGCGAGGAGAGTTCGTCTCACATCGCAGAGCGCACGACAAAAAGGTTTGACAGAATAAGTGTGTAAAAAAATGCTACTTGATTTTTGGTGTTCGGTATACTAAAATTACGGGCTCAATTTTGAGGCATAAAAGCAATACTATGGGTGAATATAGATATCAACTGCACACACACACAAGTCCTTGCTCAAAGTGTGGTGCTATGAACAACTTAGAATTTTGCAAGGCATTAAAAGAATATGGCTTTGCAGGCGCTGTTTTAACAAACCATTTCATTCATGGCAACACTGGGTTCGATCGAGACTTGCCTTGGGATGAATTTGTCGCAGGATATGAACGCGATTTTATTGAATGCAAAGAAGTAGCCAAAGAATTTAATCTAGATATTTTCTTTGGTATTGAGGAGGTTGTTGCTCCTGGCCGTGAGCTTTTATGCTATGGTTTAACTCCTGAGGCATTGTATAACAACCCACAACTTCGCGATTGTTCAATTGAAGAATGGGTCAAAATTATGCATGCAAATGATGTTGTGCTAATACAATCGCATCCATTCCGTGAAGCACCATATATTCCAGTACCTGGTACTCTACCAATAGAGTTAATGGATGGTGTCGAAGCATATAACTTAAAAAATCCAGAGCCACGAATGAATGATGATGCAATTAACTTTGCCAATGCTCATCCTCACCTAATTCAAGTCTCTGGCGGAGATGCACACGCAGCCTCACAACTACCTTTTGGTGGAATTATTACCTCATCACGCATTCGCACTAACAAGGAGCTTGTCCAAACTCTTCGTAGTGGTAACTTCACAATGGTAACCACATAATTTAGGACAAGGATTGAACTAGGCGTAGGCGCAATGTTGTGCGTCTGTTCTGCACAACAAAATTACGAATAGCTCTGGAGACTGCTGGTGGCTCACCTAGCACACAAACAAGTTTCTTGCCTCGAGTAATTGCGGTATAGAGTAAATTGCGTTGCAATAAAACATAATGCTGATTGCTTAATACCACAATAACTACAGGATATTCACTACCCTGCGACTTATGAATCGATGTAGCATATGCATGCATTAGCTCATCAAGCTCTATCATGTCATATTCAACATTACTGCCATCAAAATCTACTGTTAGCTTGTTTGCTTCTAGGTCAACGCCACTAATAAAGCCAATGTCTCCATTAAACACATCCTTATCGTAATTATTACGAATTTGCATTACGCGATCACCTACACGGAAATAATGCCCAAGTTTTTCTAATGCAGGACCGCTAGGATTTAATGCCTCTTGGAGAATACTATTAAGGTTCTCTGCGCCTAATGTATTTTTCCTCATTGGAGTCAATATTTGAATATCTTCTAACGGAGATACGCCAAATCGCATTGGAATACGATTTGTAACCATCTCTCTTAAGGTATTTATTGTTCGATCCGGCTCTGTGCATTTAACATAAAAGAAATCTGTTTCATGCCAATCAGCTGGCTGAGGTTCAAAAGGCTTGCCTTGATTTACATTATGTGCATTTTGAATAATTGCACCACCACGTTGCTGACGAAAAATGACATCTAGCTTAGTACAAGGAATTAACCCAGAATCAATTAAATCACGAAGGACATTACCTGGTCCTACACTTGGAAGCTGATCAATATCACCAACAAACACCAAGATTGCATGAGGAGGAAGTGCTGATAAAAAGTCTGCTGCAAGCAAAATATCTATCATTGATGATTCATCAAGAATAAACACATCTCCATCAAGCTTATTTGTTGCATCATACTCAAATTTATCTTTCTGTGGGTTATACTTTAGGAGACGATGAATTGTGCTGGCTTTTTGTTGTGTTGATTCAGACATTCGGCGTGCTGCACGTCCTGTAGGAGCAACTAAATGAATTTTTGCTTTTTTTGCCAGCCAAATATCACAAAGCACACGAATAATTGTGGTTTTACCTACACCTGGTCCACCTGTGATAATAGAAACCTTTGAACCTAATGACATGCCTAATGCATTTCTTTGCATTACAGACAATTCTAACCCACAGCGATTTGCAGCCCAATTTATTGCAGAATCGATATCTATGCTTCCCAAAGGTGAGCGAGCAGATAATAATTGTGCAATATACTCTGCCACGCGAGCCTCTGCCATATACAAATCGCGCAAATAGAGTCGCCCATCATTATTGATGAGTTGGCCGTTAGACACCAATTCTGAAAGAGCAGAAACAAGCACCTCCATTGATATACCTAAATATGCTTCTGCTTTTAGCAAAAGCTCAGGCTCATCACAATAGATGTGTCCTTCCTCCTCTGATTCCTTACGTAGAACATATGAAATACCTGCAGCCGCACGTAGTGGAGAATCCTTGGCAATTCCAAGATTTAATGCAATCGCATCTGCCTTCTTAAAACCAATTCCCCAGACATCATAACAAAGCCTATATGGATTTTCTCGAACAAGAGCCTCTGAATTTTCACCATATTTTTTATAAATTCTAGCCGCAGTTCCTGCTCCAATACCACTTGCTTGAAGAAATATCATAACATCACGCATACCAACTTGCTCATCCCAAGATTTTTTAATGCGCTGACGAGTAAGCTTACCAATTCCTGGAATTTCCTCTAGGCGAGCAGAATTATGAGACAACACATCTAGCGTTTCTGCACCAAAATGATCTACAATACGTTTTGCATTTACAGGTCCAACACCACGAATCACTCCGCTGGATAAAAATCTGATAATACCAGCTGGAGAGGACGGAGAAGAATGAACTATTGATGTTGCACTGAATTGTAATCCATATTGCTCATGACGAACCCAATGGCCAACCGCTTTAACACTTTCGCCATCCCAAACGGTCATGCACTTTCCTACTACAGTAACCTCGCGTAAGCCATTAACTCCTCCGCCATCGAGTCTAAGCTGAAGTACGGTGTAGTGTGTATCATCACTATGAAAAGTAACTCTGTCTACGGTTCCGGTGATAGATGTTTCTTCTCCAGTAATTTGAACAGCTTTAGCTCGTTCACCAGTAGCACTAGTTGCAGGATTCTTATTCCGATTACGATATCTATATTTATCTCTATTATCTACCATTTGTAATTTCTCCTCTATGTGTATGTATTCGTATTTGTTATGTGAATTAATGTTGCAAAAAATAGAAAATAATAATTATTTCTGTAATCTGATGCGCTTTGCTAGAAGGAATATATCCTTCAATTGTTGAGAAGAATAAGCCTTCTTCCATCGCTTACTAAAATCTGGATCAAGAATTGCTTGAGCAATCATTGCAAGGCTGTGAATGTGGCGAGTCTTCTCATCTGGCGAACAAATCAAGAAAACAACGGTTTCTACAGGCATAGACTCCTTAGAGAAATTAACGCCATTCTCTACCTTAATTAGTAGCATCGCAAAAAGATTCTTTTCTGATGGTAATGTTATATGTGGTACTGCTACTCCAGGAGCAATAACTGTACTAGCCATCCTCTCGCGCTTAATTAACAGTTCATGTAATTCTCTAGCATTTAGCTGTGTATATTGGGAGAAAACATCTGCAGCAATTCCAAACAACTCCCGAACAGAACGGCAACGCTTCAAAACCATAGCAGGTGCTTTTTCTACTGTTTCATCAAAAACATCAGATACAATTTCATCTCGAGAACGAACAACATCACGTAGCTCAGTCTCAAGCTCGCTTGTAACAATTTCATTTTGTGTAAGACGGCCTAAAAGATGAGTGAAAGCAGAATCCTTACGAACCTTTCTTCCATAGCAATAATAAAGTATAACACTACCTAATACAATTAATAGTGCTAAATGAATAGATGTATTTCCCATACGAAGAACAAGTAAACTAAATAGAACAATACAAACTAATGGAACTATTGGATACAAAGGAGTTCTGAATGATGGGCGATAATTCAATACACCACTCTCTCTCAAAATTAGAACTGATGAATTCGTTAAAATATATGAAAGAATAACAACCGTAGATGCTACCTGTACTAGAAGCTCTAAATTTAAGAATTGGACACCAACCATTAGGCCACCTGTCAAAAGAAGTGCTGGCACTGGGATATTGTTTTTACCCATTACTGCAGCAAAGCGTTTTGGCATAAGTCCATCACGTGCTAACGCAACAGGATAACGAGCAGCACCCATAATACCTGCATTACCCGTTGTAATAAATGCAAGCAAAGCTCCAACTGTAAGAATACCATAGCCCCAATTTCCATAGTACAATTTAGCAGCTTGGGCTAAAGGCTCTTGAGATACCATTAGATTTTCACCAGGAACTACACCAATAGTAACATACATCAACAATCCATAAAATATAGTAACAATGATTAAGCCAGATAAAATTCCGACAGGCAAACTTCTGCCAGGTTGGCGAACTTCTTCTGCAACACTTACCACACCAAGCAAACCACCGAATGCAACGAAAATAAAGCCAGCCTCTTTAAAGATATCTACAACATTCTTTCCCTCAAAGAAAAACGGAGTTAAACGATTAACTTCAATATGGGCAATGCCCAAAATTGCATAAACTGCCATAATTGCAAGTAGGAAGAACACCATAATGCGTTCTGCCCATGCTGCAGCTGCTGTACTCAACAAATTGATTATGAGGAAGAAAATTGTAATTGCAACACCACAGACAACTGGGTTAATTGATGGCACAAAATTATGAATAATTTGGCTCATACCATAAATAGCAAAAGCACTTTTCAAAGAAAGAGCAGACCAGTTTAGAACACCTGAAATTGTGCCTGCAAGAGGTCCTAGACTACGTGTGGTAAAATAGTAAATACCACCTGCACGAGGCATGGCTGTAGCAAGTTCAAGTACTGCTAAAATACCTAATGTTGCTAGCAAACCACCAAGAATATATGAGAATATAATTGCTGGGCCAATATGAGAATAAGCCACACCAGGTAGCAAGAAAATACCGGCAGAAATCATCGCTCCAACAGCGATAGAAAATACATCAACCAAGCCAAGGGTTTTACTCAATTTAAAAGACATATATAAATCCTTTTATTAAACGTTCACTTTTATATTTATTATACCCCAAATAGATAAAAATTATCAACTAAAAATAAAACTTGGAAACCATCAAAACATTGTGAAAATCTATTAAATTATATAAAAAAAGCTGCAAATTAATGCAGCTCGTAAATCTATTTATCTAGCATCTTTTTGTATATAAGCAATTTATCTCTTAACTTTTTATCTGTGATATGAGGAAGCTCATTCACTGCAAGAGAATAACTATCTGGAGAAGATGACATTAGATACAATTCTGCCATAATATTATGATGACGCTTATTCCAATACTCTAAATCTACAATTGACTCCCAATATGCCACAGCCTCATCGATTTTTCCATTTAGAACTAGCGCATCCTGATAAACCAAACGAGATTCATCATCATAAGGATTTGTCTGAACAGCTAACCGAGCATAAAATAAAGCTTTTCTAGCAAGAATAGTAAACTCCTCAAAAGTAATAGTTTTATTAGCTATTGATTCCTTTGTATATGAAACTAATTCCTTAGCAACATAAGAATGCAAATAGTAGTTATGAGGATATTTTGAATTAGCTAAATCATGAGAATCAAATAGATTTTGACCTACTTTTTCTGGACCAGTCACAAAGCCAGGGCATGAAACTCCATACTTGGTTTTTACGTAAATATGCTGAGCCTCAACACATTTAATAGAATAAACCAACCCAACGATGCCAATTACAAAAAAAAGGCAAACAATAATCTCTCTAACTATTCTATCTGCTTTGGAGCTACGTGTACCCATACTTGGCACCTATAATCACAATATTATAGCCAACGCTCTACAATTTCTATCATATCATTAGGTTTTAATACAGGATCTGTTTCCTTGCTATTTTCAATACGATAAATATTATGCTTTGAAATATTGCCATCACGAGTTATGCGAACCTCGTTACTTGCATAAGGTGTTCTATCACCTGCAGTAACAATAGCCATACGAAGTGTCATACCTTCTGTAAAAGGAATAGCTCCTTTTCTATTAACTGCTCCAGAAATATAAACAACACTTTCATGCAATCCATTTTTACATACCACAGTAACAGTAACATCCTTATATAGACCACCATTAACATATGCATCTCTAATTTTCTTCTCTGCTTCTGAGGTTGTAAGACCACCAATCAAAAACTCACCAACCAATGGTAGCGAAACCATACCATTAGCATCGATAATATCATCGATTGTTGTTGGTTGAAGAGAACCAGGAATAATAGTTATTACCATGGTGTCATCTGTACGTAAAGTTCTAACAGCTGCTTTTGCAGCACTTCCACCATCAGAATTTGCTGGGATCTGAGGACGCCAAGCTGATGGGTTCTCATACTCTACGCCATCTTTATTACCGAAAGATACGAAGCAACCTGAAAATAAAGTTGACAAACAAACCAATACCAAAAGAGAAATTCTTTTTGTAAAATTCATACTTATACTCTCCAAATCTAATTAGCTTTTTCTATTGCGCCCTCTCTTACGAGCATTTGCATCATTTGACTCTTCTGAGGAATAGCTTGAATAACCGCCATAGCCATAACCATAGCTACCATATCCATTATAGTAATAGTATTGGTGCTTATAGTAGTAAGAAGAATAGTCGCGATTAGTATTAACATTGTTAAATACAACACCGATAAGATTTCCACCCATGCTTACAATTGTATTTCTAGCACGAGAATACAAATCGCGAGGATACTTACGGTGCTGTACAACCATCAAAACACCATCTCCAAGACGAACAACCTGAGCAGTATCAGACACACCTACCATAGGAGGAGCATCGATAATGATTCTATCATAGCGTGCTGATAGTTCTTCAAGTAACTCACGTGCTTCATCCGTATCAAGCAAGCCATATACATTTGAGCTAGCAATACGTCCAGCTGGAATAAAGTCAAAATTAGGGAAAACTTCCTCATGAATAGCTTCATCAACAGAAACCTCACCAACAATAATATTGATTAAGCCAGGGGTTTGCTCTTTTCCCATGATATGATGCTGACGTGGACGGTGAATATCTCCGTCTATCAGCAATACCTTTTCACCGATTTCTGCACAAATATAAGCCAAGTTGAACGAACTCATGGACTTACCTTCACCAGCACCAGCAGAAGTAATTACGATTTTTTTACCATTACCAAGCTTTTGTGAAGACTTAAGATTCATTCGAAGAATACGATAAATTTCCTTTTGACTTGGGCGAACATGAGAATCATTAAGGTTTCTCATTTGCTGAGGAACCACACCAACAACAGTAGAACCTACATACTTTTCTACATCATCTACTGTCTTAATTGTTGTATCGAGATATTCAACGAAAATTGCAATAACAATACCAAAGAACAAACCTGCAACTAAGCTCAAAATAACATTCAAAGCAAAATTTGGGCTTACTGGAGCAGGAACCTCATCTGTACGAGCTGGCTGAATAATATCAACGCTTGTAGTTGATGCCTTCAACTTCATTTGTTCCTGCATCAAATTATTCTCAAGGAATATTTTGCGATCCTTTAATGTTTTTAGTTCTGTGAGATTTCTCTCAAAATCAAGAGAAACACCTGTAGATAGTTCCTTCTCTTGTTTCTCCAAATTAGCTAAACGGCTCTTGATTTGATTAACAACCTCTAAAGAATGGTCGTAATCCATCTTATATGCGATGGTAACATCCTGAATAGCTGCTTTGATCTTTGTATTTATTTGATCCATCATAGCTTTAATGCGAAGCATTTCTGGATGGTTAGGACCGAAGGAAGCTTTTTCATTTGCTGTAGCTGTAACCTCTAGTTGTCTTAGTTCAGTTACAAGAGGAATAAGTAATTCACCTCCACCATAAGTTGAACTAGAAGTTAAAGTTGCTATCGCAGCACTCAAAGAAAGTTTCTTAAAGCTCTCATACTTGTAGCGTTTAGTATTTGCCTCAAGCTCAGCCTTTTCAAGCTGAGAATTTAAGCTGACAATCTGACTACGAATAGATGTTGTACCTGCATCCAACTCTCCAACAACAGTAATATTCTCTTTTGTACGCATTTCTGCTAGCAAATCTTCTTGCTTTGCAATCAAACCATCAACATCAAGAATTTCTGCCTTCAAAGTTTCAAGACCCTGCTCTTTAACCTCTCGTGTTCTATTTTGGTTCCAAATTGTGAACACATTAGCAATTTCATTAGCGATACGAGTTGCCATTTTTGCTGCTTCACCCTGAGGTCTTTCTGGCTTACTCATTTTTACAGTAATCTGAACAAGCTGGGTATCACGAACGATATCAAGTGTAAGGCTACGCTGAACTACATCAACAGTTTTCTCGAAAACCATTGCAGGAGTATATTTTCCTGTCCAACCATAAGCATCACCTAAATCGTCATCAAGGTGGAGATTTCTAACAACCTCTTCAATAATTGGATCAGAGCGAATAATTTCAAATTGAGTCTTCAAAAAGATTGGATCATAACGAACATAGGTCTGACCATAAACATCAAGGCTTGGAGTTTCTCTTTGAATTTCAATCAATGTATTTGCCTGATAAACACTAGGCATTTGACGAGTAATGAAAATACCTGCAAAGAACATCACTAGAGTAACAGCGATAACAATCTCTTTTCGAGAATACAGAATCTGCCAATAATCCAAGAAATGAACTGAATCCTCTTGTACTTGTTGCTGTGCATCGATTTGATTTACTGGTGCATTATTATTTGTCATATTAAAACTCGTCTTTTTACTTTCAAGATTAAAAACCGCCGGTAGACAATATGCCGGCGGTTGACTAAAATTGCATTGGCGTACACTTCACAATGTAACGCTAAATTATTTTATTATCTTAATTATAGAAAATTATAAGTCAATCTTACGCCAAAAACATTCTCTTGGTAATCATAATAAGGATACTCTTTAATATCAGAATCACAATCCTCATATGAGTAGAAGAATGAAGCATTCAAACCTTCTGTAATTCTTGTATTGAGATACAATTTTAGATAAAATGTGTCTCTTTCCTCATTTCCTTTAGAAATTTGAACAACAGAAGGAACATCATCTTTATCAAAATTTCTTAGACGGAACTCAACATCAGCACCTACTGTGTATGAGTTGTTTCTGCCAAAAATTCTTGAGATAGAACCAAATGTAACAAAGTTTCTCTCGGAAGAATAATTTAGAACGGATGAATAGTCTTTACTATAACGAACACCAATCTTACCTCTTAGAAGTTCTCTCTGGTGAATAGCTAACTCTAGGCGGGAATCACCAAACATGCTTGTGTCATTCATGCGATCATCATCATAGAACATGAAATTATAACCTGTTGATGCATTAACAACCCATCTTTGATCCGCAAAAAAGTCAATTGTTGTTTGAACACCCAAAGTAACATAGTCAACACCATGGTCATAATCATAAACACGATTATCTCTGTTGAATGATGTATAATCACCATAGAAACCTAGAGAATAATAACGTGTTGGGCTACGCATAATTGCCAAACGAACATTATATTCATCTTCGTCATAATTAGAATCATTGTCATAGCGTCTATTTCTAGCAAAAGCATCCAACAACATATAATTCTTTTCTGAGAAATTATACTGCATATGACCTGCTAGGCGATTTTCAATATAATTATCATTGAAATCATCTGGTGAAAGATTTCTATCCTCTAAGAAATTATCATCGAAATTCCAATCTTTATTGCCACTCCACCAAAATCTTTCCGTAAATCTCAAAAGTGTTCTTCTTCCTGGTGTTAGCTCTAGCTTTGCATTTACTGCATGCTCAAAAGCATCCTTTTCAGAACCAGGTGCAGGATCATTATGAACTACATAAGTTGGAGAATAGTCAAAATAAAACTTATAGCGATTCTCAAAAATGCGCTCATATGAAAGCTTTAGACCAATTGTGAAATCAATATCATTTTCTTCTTCTGTTTCGCCCTTTTGGTCACGATTATCAGTAAAAACTGCACCAAGAGAAACAGAAGCACCAAGCCCAGCCTCTTTTGCTGCATGAAAGAACCCTTCAGCAAACGCATTTGATGATGCAAGAATGCAAGAAGCAAAAATTCCTAACCAAAATATTTTTTTATTTTCCATAAATTTCCCTTGAAATGAGACAAGTTATATTTGTAATTATTTTACATTAAGTAAAAACAAGTAAATAAAAATTCCTTGAAAACACTTAAAATATTACCAAAAAAAATGCATTTTAGTCAACCACTTAAAGCCTTTATTGCTATTTTTTAAGGTTATTTTTTAGTAAACCACCCCAAAAAAAATACAAAAGCAGCCCTCAATTTAAGAAGACTGCTTAAATTATTAAATTTTATTTTCGTTTATATCTCGATTCCCAACTCTAACAAACGAGCTTGAATATCTGCCACTGGCACATCACGAACCTCAATTCCACGCTTAACAGCAATTGATGCTGCTATAGCAACAGATTGGCCCATGTTTGCACAAATTGGCATTACGCGATAATTTGAATGTGCCTTGTGTGTGCCAGAAATAATTCTTCCAGCAAATAGTAAGCCATCAATCTTCTCTGGAACGAAGCATCCATAAGGAATTGTATAACCCTTCTTCTGAGTAAACTTGTGCTGACATCCGTTATCATCAAGACCAGCACCCTTTGTATTATGAATATCAAAATTAAAGTGAGCACGTGTAACTACCCAATCTGGGAATACCTTTGCCTCAAGAATATCATTCTCATTAAGTGTATATAAACCCTTGAAATGACGTGTTTCTCGTACACCAATCTGAGCAGCTGCTGAAAGTAAATAGCAATTCTCATAACCAGGTGCATATTTTCTTAAGAAATCAACAATCAAAGGAATTTGCTGGCGGCAAACAATCTGAGCCTTTGTCAAATCCATCGACTTTGTTCCATCAACATTGATTACATTTGTCATGTTACAAGTAACAACGCCTGGAAGTGTTGACTTATATAGAAGAACATGACCAGCAGGAGAAGGAAGATTAGCTCTTGCCAATGCCTGAATCTCACCAGCAGGAACATCTACAAGTGATTCAAATGAACCAGGGAAAATAGCTCTATCAAAATCAACTCCGCCAACCTTAAACATAAGTGTCATTGGCTGCATTATTGCATCACCCTCACGACCTAGTTGATACTCGGCACCAGCACGTGCAGCTATATCACCATCACCGCTGGCATCAATGATAACCTTACCCATCAATGCTTCACGACCTGTCTTGCTCTCAATAATTACGCCCTTAATTTTTGTTCCTTCCATTACTGGAGCAACGGCAAATGTGTACAAGCGAATTTCTACACCTGCCTCAAGAAGCATCTCAAGCATCACGCCATGAAGCTTATCTGGATGGATTACATAGCGCTGCTCTGCAGAATCGCAAGAACGGTCCAAAATCTCTTCATAGAAACCACCCTTTGTATGACCTGTCCAGTGACTCATTAAGCCAGATGTAGCAACACCACCAACACCGCCACACTGCTCAATGATACAAGTCTTTGCACCCTCGCGTGCTGCACAAACAGCTGCTGAAAAACCAGCAGGGCCA
>JAGCJJ010000100.1 GCA_017648065.1 Kiritimatiellia bacterium
ATGGCATTGGCAATTCTATTTGCATACTTATTCCTTGTAGCTCAATATGAAAGCTGGGCAATTCCTGTACCAGTTATGTTGACTGTTGCTACTGCAATTCTTGGTGCTCTTATAGGATTGAAATTCGCTGGTCAATCACTATCAATTTACGCACAGCTCGGTCTTGTTATGTTGATTGGTTTGACAGCTAAGAATGCAATTTTGATGGTTGAGTTCTCAAAGCAAGAGCGTGATCAGGGCAGAACAATTTTCCAAGCAGCAGTAAATGGTGCAAATCTTCGTTTCCGTGCTGTGGAAATGACAGCTTGGTCATTCTTGTTTGGTGTGTTCCCACTAGTTATTGCTTCAGGTGCTGGTGCAGGTAGCCGCGTGGCAATTGGTGTTCCAACCTTTGCAGGTATGCTTGTTGCAACATTTATCGGTATTGTGCTTACACCTGCTCTATATGCAACCTTCCAGCGCTTCCGTGAGTGGGTAAAGCATTGCTTCCACATGAAGACTGCTGCTGAGAAGTATGCAGAGGAGCATGGCACAAAGATAGACGAATAATTTTTGGAGATTTGATTAAAATGAATAATAATTTATTTAAGCTGACATTTGCTGTAACAGCAGTAGCAATGCTTTCATGTGGTTGTTCTACTGTGCGTTATGCTCGTGAGGCACAGGACGAGAAAAATTGTGAAAATGGTGAGCGCGTTATGGCCTTTGAAGCAACAGGTTTGGACGCTACAAAACCTTGCTCTTTGGAGCAGCTGGAATCTGTAGCAATTATGGCAAGCCCACAATTGCTACAGGCACGTCAGGCAGTTGTACTGGCACAGCTCGCTGTTCGTGATATTGATTCATCACTTATTCCAACTCTTGATGCATCTATTGGATATACTTATTCAGGTACAGATGTTTCTGGTGATTGGACTAATGTAGATGGTCCAATCGTTTCAGGAAACCTCAGCTGGCTTTTGTATGACTTCGGAAAGACAAGTGCAGCAAGCGCTCAAGCATTGGCAAATCTGACAGCTGCAGAGCATGATTTACGTACAGCCGAGAATGGTACACGTTTTGGTGTTCGCAGTGCATGCTTTGCTCTACGCCGTGCTCAAGAGCTACAGAGCGTAGCAGAGGAGAGTGTTTCTGCTTATTCAGAGCATCTTAAGCAGATGCAGGATCGCTTTGAAGTTGGTGCTGTGAATTCCTATGCAGTAACAAAAGCACAGGTTGATTTCAGCGATGCTAAGCTTTCTTTAGTAACAGCATCTAATAGTGTTAAGGTTGCACGCACAAGCTTAAATGCAGCCCTTGCATTGATTGATGCTCCTGAGCTTCAGATTGCAGAGCCAAAAATTGATAATTATGCTGATATGACAGTTGCTCAGCTAATGGAGATTGCATATACAAATGCACCAACTCTTGCATCGTTAAAATTTAAGGCAGATGGAGCAAAGCATTATGTTGATAAGACAATTGCTGACCTTTATCCAAATATCGGTATAAACCTAAAGTATGATGGTTCATTTGATGACGACTGGATTTCTCAGGTAGTTGGAACTGCTGCTATCACAGAGTCAATATTTTCTGCAGGCAGAAAGCGTCGTGCAATTGAGGCAGCAGTAGCTCAGCTACGAATTGCACGTAGTGCAGTTGCAGCAGAGGAGCTGGCGCTATTTAATCAGTTAACAACAGCTCATCTAAATGCAACTCGTGCAAGTGAGCAATTGAATGTGGCAAATGAGTCAGCTAAGCTAGCTCAAGAGAACTATAACATTGTGGCAGCTCGTTATGATGTAGGAACAGCCTCAGAGTTAGAGCGAACAGATGCACAAGTAGCTTTGACAAGTGCTAAGGCAGCTGTTGTATCTGCACAATATGATTATTATGATGCTCAGGTTCGTATATCAAATCTGATTGGTAAATAATGTTCATTGTCAAAGTAAATGCTTTAATTGTTGGGGCAATTACTTTGACATTACGAATTTAATATAATTTTTTACTTATAAATATTTTCATATTGACTTAGTATCATAAAAATGATATTATTTCGCCCAATTAACAAGTTTTTATAGATAAGTTAATTAGGTTGGGGCGTTAGCTCAGTCGGTAGAGCACGTGACTTTTAATCACGGGGTCCCGGGTTCGAACCCCGGACGCCTCACCACTTTTTTGCAAGAAATTGCAATTTTTTCAGTAAATGTGCTGCTGTACTTCAAAGGGAAGATTACGGATAAGCACGAAGCGATACCTGGTCGCTTGCCAGGGAAGCGGATTCACCGCAGCGGATGGGAGAAAACGTCCGTAATTACTTAAAAGCATGAAAGGTGCATTATATATGGCAGACACAAGCCTATCAAACGTAACAGTACGTGATCTAATGAATGCTGGCCTACACTTCGGCCACCAGACTAAGCGTTGGAACCCAAAGATGAAGAAGTACATCTTTGACAAGCGCAATGGCATTCACATTATTGATATTACTCAGTCTCTAGAGCTTCTAGAGGACGCATTAAAGTTCGTTCTAGACATCGCTCAGAAGGGTAAGAAGATTCTTTTCGTTGGTACAAAGAAGCAGGCACAGGAAGTTATCCGCATTGCTGCTGAAGAGTCTGATATGTTCTATGTAACAACTCGTTGGTTGGGTGGTACACTAACAAACGCTCAGACAATCCGCAAGAGCGTTCGCCGCATGACTCAGATTCAGACAGCAAAGAAGAACAACAATGGTATCCTTTCTGTACACAAGAAGGAAGCTGCAACACTAGCACGCGAGCTAGCTAAGCTAGAGAAGAACCTAACAGGTATCGCAGCTATGGATAAGATGCCAGGCGCTCTATTCGTAGTAGATATCGTTCGTGAGGCAAACGCAGTTGCAGAAGCACGCAGCCTAGGTATCCCAGTTATCGCAATCGTTGATACAAACGCAGATCCTGAGCAGGTTAAGTTCCCAATTCCTGGTAACGATGACTCAATCCGCGCAATCAAGATCATCGCAGATTGCATCGCAGCAACAGCTAAGGCTGGCGCAGAGACATATGCAGCAGTAGCAGCAGAGGAAATGCGTAAGGCAGAGGCTGAGAAGGCAGCTCGCCGTGAGGAGAAGGGCGAAGAGAAGCCAAAGAGAACACGCCGTGCTCCAGCAGCTAAGGGTGAGGAAAAGGCAAAGAGCAGCAGCGAGAATCGTCGTAAGAATGCAGCTGCAGCTAAGGCTAACATCGAGAAGCGCGCTAAGGCAGCTCGTGAGGCAGCAAGCACAGCAGCTGAGGTTGTTGCAGAGGCAGCAGCTGAGGCAGCTCCAGAGGCTTAATTTTAACTTAAACAAATCAATAAATTATAAAGGAATTTAAATTATGGCACAGATTACAGCAGCTGATGTTAACAAGCTACGTCAGATGACAGGCGTTAGCATGATGGAGTGCAAGAAGGCACTTACAGAGACAGATGGTGATGTTGATGCAGCAGTAAAGATTCTTCGCGAGCGTGGTGTTGCAGTTGCAGCTAAGCGCGCTGAGAAGGAAGTTAAGCAGGGTGTTATCGCTGCTAAGGCTTCTGCAGATGGCAACACAATCGCTATGGTTGAAGTTAACTGCGAGACAGACTTCGTTGCTAAGAACGCAGATTTCGTAGCATTCGTTGATACAGTAGCTCAGGCAGCTCTTGACAATGACAAGGACGTTGCTGAGGTTATGGCTGACGATCTATCAGCTTTCATCTCAAAGACAGGTGAGAACGTAAAGATCCGCCGCTCTGAGAAGTTCTCAGTAGCAGGTACAGGCAAGGTTGCTTCTTACATCCACATGGGTGGTAAGGTTGGTGTTCTACTAGAGGTTGCTTGCGGTAAGGCAGAGACACTAGAGAATGCTGAGTTCGTAGAGATGGTTAAGGACATCACTCTACAGATCGCAGCTGTTTCTCCAAAATGGCTAGATCGCTCAGTTGTTCCTGAGGCAGACATCGCAGCAGAGCGTGAAATCTACGCAAAGCAGATGGAAGGTCAGAACAAGCCAGCAAACATCCTTGAGAAGATCATCGATGGTAAAATCAACAAGTTCTTCACAGAGAACTGCTTGGTTGATCAGGTATTCGTTAAGGATGGCGAGCTAACAATCACAAAGCTTATCGCTAAGGTTGCTAAGGCATGCGGCGATGAGATCAAGATTGTTCGTTATACACGCTACCAGCTAGGTGCTTAATTTAATTTGCACGCAAATTAAATTCTAAATAAACAAAAGGCGTCCCTCGGGGCGCCTTTTGTATTTTAGAAATTTGCTGTTAAATCCATCTCAAGATTACATTGTTTTTTTGCGCTCTCGCTTCTGTCTGGGACGATTTGCACGCAGAGCGGGCGTACTAAGCACGCACGCTAGGCCCGTTTTGAGTACAAGGCGGAGTAATGCCTAAATTCGGGGCGAATTTAGATGAAGCAGTGCGATGCACTATGAAGCATTGCGAAGCAATATGTCAGGTGAGATTAATAATATGTGCAGCATGGTGACGTACTGCACCTTATGCTTATTTATATTTTTACCTTAATTATTCACTATTCGTTATTCACTATTCACTATTCGTTATTCACTATTCACTATTCACTAATCTATTACCTTAATTATTCATTATTCGTTATTCACTATTCACTATTTCTTCACGTTAATCCTAAAAAATCATCCTAATGTAAACACCATTGGAAGACTTAAAAAATACAATTTTTTGGGTAATAAAATTGTGTTTATTCTTGATTTTAAAAATTCAAAGTAGTAATATTGATGTAAATATGTGAAAAGGGTTGTAATAAACAAAATATATACCAACTTTAACAAAAAAATTATCTTAATTGGAGTGATGCTATGAATTTAAAAAATTATTTCTTAATGTCCTTGCCAATTCTTAGTGCAAGCCTAATAGCTGGTGATATTTATGTAGATTCATCATTTGATGGAACAAGCACAGGTGCAAAGGATGCTCCATATACAACCATTCAGGCAGCAGCTAATGCTGCTCAACAAGGTGATACAATTTGGCTTTATGGTTCAGATACTGTTTCATACGTAATGGAAGATGATAGTGCCGCTGTTGTTATTGATCCTGATAATGTAACTATTCGTGGTTATACTGATGAAGGTGAAGCAGCAAATTGGTCTGAAACAAATAAAATGGCTAAGGTTTTCATCAAAAATGGTTATGCAAAGAATTCAAAGGCCGTAGATGGAAATGTTCAACGCCCAATTACCTTGAATGGTGCGTCACCAAAAATCCAAGGTGTGTACTTTGATTTTGGTGCAACCTCATTCAGGCAGCAGGATCAAGGTGGCGATAATTTAATCATGGTAACAAATGTAAATTTTGTTTGTGAAAATAGCTTCTTCTATATGAGCTCAAAGCTTGGATATAATGGATCTAACCAACCAATCTCTGCTTTAAATATAAAAAATGCAGTTAAGCACAATATGATTATTAGAAATTGTGGCTTTAATTATCATTCTCATTACAGAAGTGATGCTGTACCTATAGGTCAGTGTAATGGAGTATTAAGAGTCGAGAATTGCTATTTTGAGCATGTTTCAAGAATGTCTTCTGGCGGAAGTGATGAGATTCGCGATACTACTCTTTCTGTTGTATCTAACGTCATATATAATTGCGGAAGCTCTGCTAATGGGTATGTTGATTCTTTCTTTACAAAGGGAGGTAATTACTTCCCTAATAATGCAGAAATAGCATATAATCGCTTTATTCGTGATGATTTTGATCCAAAATCAGAATGGGGAAAGCAGCAATTTGGTTTTCTTGCTCATGGAGGTCATTATGGCGGTCCTTTTAGAGGAGAAGTAAATATCCACCATAATACAATTGTTGGCGCAGATAGCGCTTTCGTCACAAATCGCCGTCTTAGTGGAGATGAGGGTGTTGACTTGTGGACACCTGCTATTCACAATAATCTAATCATACTAAATGAAGGCGGAATGCTAATTGAAGAAAAAGAGGGCTCTCCACCTGGTAGATTCTTTAATAATAAAGGCTTCACAACAAGTTATAGACTTGGTTCAACTATTAGAAACAATGCTATTATGTGTGATACATTTCTTGGTGGCGATGCTACTACAAACTCTTGGTATAAACTTGAGTATGAGGAAGGTGCTAATTCAGGCGTTGAGCTTATCGACAATATAAACTTGGAAGAAGCCCCTACCTTTGTCAATACCACAGACCCAACACATGAGGATTTTTATCGTTTGCGTCTATCTGATTACGCATGGGTTCGCAAGAATGCATGGACTGGCGAAAATGGCGAATATCCTCGCTATATTGGTGCTTTAGAGCCTCTTCTGTCAACAGGTTTTCTAATTGTAATTAAATAATTATTTCTCATACTCCTTTTATTGTGAGTTACCTCCGCTAGATAGGTGGGATAGAGGAAAGAGATATCCAGAGGAGCGCGCTTCGTTGTCATTCAGTGTACCTCTGGTAATCAAAGAATAGCTGGGTTATCTCAAATATTATATTAGTGCACCTCATGAACCCGATGCAGTGAGGTGCTGCTTAATATCTGAAATTTACACTTTTACTCTATAAAACCTTTGATTTTTACCTTTTACACTTGATTTATTTTCAAAAATAAGGTATTTTATGTGTCTCATTTGTACCAATTAGGGGCGATAGCTCGGCTGGTGAGTTGTGGGGTCAAATCTCATTTCCTTCATCAGTATTCTTGTTAAAGCTTCTCTCCCTGTAGCTGAAACGCAAATTTATGCGATGAACGCTCACCACCGTGCGCTCATATGCAAACAGAGGAAAAAGAGCAGTAATAGCAAGAATTGCTTATGAATGAGTAATTTATAAGCAGATGGTACATGGTTAATAATCCGGCAATTAAGCCGCAAAACGGGGTAAACAAATGCCTAAAAAGAAGACACATAAAGCAGCGTCAAAGCGCTGCAAGATAACTGCGACCGGTAAGGTCCTCTCCGCTCGTGCTGGCAAGCGCCACTTGGCAAGCTGCAAGACACGTAAACGTAAACGCAATCTACGCGGTACAGCAACTTTGGCTGCACCAGAGCAGAAGCGTATTAAGAAATTACTTGCATCCTAATGCACTAGCATAGATGCTTAACAATAAAATTTTAAATTAAGGAGAAAAGACTATGCCACGTGCAACTAATGCGCCTGCATCAAGAGAGCGTCGTCGTCGCAGACTAGAATTGGCCAAGGGCTTCCGCGGTAATAGAAGTAAGAACTTCCGTACAGCTACAGAGGCTGTAGATCGCGCAATGTGTATGGCTACAGAGCACCGCAAACTACGTAAACGTGATTTCCGCGCTTTGTGGATCACACGTATCAATGCAGCTGCTCGCGCAAATGGTATTACATACAGCCGTTTCATCGAAGGTCTAACAAAGGCAGATATCAAGCTAAACCGTAAGGTTCTATCTGAGATCGCAATCGCAGATCCAGCAGCTTTCACAGCTCTAGTTGAAAAAGCTAAGGCTCAGCTAGCTTAATTATCTACCGTGTATTGATTACAACAATAATTAATTAGGAGATTTTAACGATGAAAAAGGACGTACATCCATCATACGGCCCAGCCAAGGTAACTTGCGCTTGCGGTAACGTATTCGAAACAAATTCAACTGTAAAAGAGATGCATGTTAACACATGCTCTGCTTGCCACCCATATTTCACAGGTCAGCAGACATTTATCGATACAGAGGGTCGTATTGACTCCTTCAAGCGCCGTTACGGCATCAAGAAGTAGTTCCTACGCTCGAATTGTTATTTCAGGTGGAGCCACTTTTTTGAGGCTCCACCTGATTTTTTTAATTTTACTTAAATAATATTTTTGCCATGATAGAGAAAACTCAAGTTGAAAAAATTTTAGTACGTTTGCAGGAAGTGGAAACTCTACTTTCAGGACCAGAGGCAGCTTCTGATCAAAAGAAGTATCGTGCTCTAGTTCGTGAGCATTCTTCCTTGAGAAAGCTTGAAGCATGTGCAAAGAAATATTTTACACTTGTCGATTCAATCGAAGAGGCAAAGGCTATTGTTTCTGATCCAGATGGAGATGAAGAGCTCAAAGAGCTGGCAATGGCTGAGCTTGCTGAGAATGAAGAGGCAGTTCCTGCTGCAGAGAAAGCACTAAGCTTTGCTTTGCTTCCACCAGACCCTGATGAGCGCCGTAATGCAATGGTTGAAATTCGCGCAGGTACAGGTGGTGATGAGGCAGCAATCTTTGCAGGCGATTTATATCGCATGTATTGTCGCTATGCAGAAATCAGAGGCTGGAAGGTAAATCTGCTTGATGCCAGCCAGTCTGAGCTTGGTGGCTATAAAGAAATCGTTTTCAATGTTGAGGGCGAGGGTGCTTATGCAGCTCTACGTTATGAAGGCGGTGGCCATCGCGTACAGCGCGTGCCAGAAACTGAGTCTCAGGGTCGCGTTCATACATCAGCAGCGACAGTTGCTGTATTCCCAGAAGCAGATGATGACGATGAGCTGGAGATTAAGCCAGAGGATTTACGTATTGACTTCTATCGCGCAGGTGGCGCTGGTGGTCAGCACGTTAATAAGACAGATTCAGCTGTTCGTATTACACACCTTCCAACAGGTATTGTAGTACAAAGTCAGGACGAGCGTTCACAGCACCATAATAAGGATAAATGTATGGCTGCGCTTCGTTCCCGTCTTCTAGAAAATGCTCGTATCCAAGAAGAGCAGCGTATGGGTAGTGCACGTAAGGTTATGATTGGCTCTGGTGATAGAAGTGAGCGCATTCGTACTTATAACTTCCCACAAAATCGTTTAACTGATCACCGCATCAATCTTACTCTATATAGTCTAGATCGTATCATGGAAGGACTAATGGAGGAGCTAATTACAGCATTGGTTGAGTCAAATGCTGAGCTACGCCTAAAGGCCGAGCTTGGCCGTGTTGCTGGTGAAACCAACTAATTTCAAATACATTTAAGGGGGGGGATTTGTTATGACACATTCAGAGGAAACCATTAAGCAAGTAGTTGCTAATTTCTTTCCAGAAGGAGAGGTTGTTCATATTGAGCAATCACATGGTGGTCATATAAATCAAACATACTTTGTTGATTGTAAGATTACATCATCTGATGTACATCGTTACGTTTTGCAATGCCTGAATAGAAAGGTGTTCCCTGATTTACCAGGCTTGATGGATAATGTTCTTCGCGTTTCTGAGCAGATGAGCAATTATGCAAAAGAGCATAATATGAATATGACTCGCTCATATTTGCATTTTATCCGTACAGTTGATGGTGCACCTGCTGTTGATGATAAAAAGCTGGGCTTTTGGCGCATGTATCGCTACATTAATAATGCAGTTGGCAAGCAGGTGGCAGAGTCTCCTCTTGAGGCATTCAAAACAGCTGAGGCTTTTGGTTTGTTCCAAGGTATGCTATCTGGCATTACAGGTCCTCGCTTAGTAGAAACAATTAAAGCTTTCCACGATACACGTAAGCGCTATGAGCGTTTGGAGCGTGCTGCAAAGGAAGATAAGTTTGGCCGCTTTGCAGAATCTAAAGAGATTTTTGATGGACTTATGGCAATTAAGCCATATGCACTAGCACTTCAAGAAGCATTTGATAATGGTGAAATTCCTGAGCGCGTTGTTCACAATGACGCAAAGCTTTCAAATATTCTTCTTGATGTGACAACAGGTAATGCAATTTGTGTTATCGATCTTGATACTTGTATGCCTGGCTTAGCTGGTCATGATTTTGGTGATATGGCTCGCAGTATGTCAAGCCAGACAGCTGAGGACGAAGAAGACATATCAAAGATTGCAATCAACTTTGATATTTATAACTCTCTAATCAGAGGCTTTCTAAAGGGTGCTAAGGGCGTGCTAAATGATCGTGAGGTTGAGCTGCTTCCTGATGGTGGTATCGCTATGACAACAGAGGTTGCTGTACGCTTCCTTACAGACTACCTAGAGGGAGATGTTTATTTCAGCATCAAGTTTGAAGGCCACAATTTGCGCCGCGCAAGATCACAGCTACGCTTGGCTGAATGCATGGTAGAAGCATTACCTAAGCTACGTGAGCTAGTAAATAGCGCTAAGTAAGAGGAATTTTTATGAACGATATTTTGAATGCATTAAAGTATACAACAGATACTAAGGCATGCATTATCGAGAGAGGAGCCATCGGCTCCTCTGTTGCTTTTTTGCGTGATCTTTATCCAGAGTTAAATAGCGTATTTTTAGTTGCAGACCCAAATACATGGCGTGTAGCTGGTGAGCAAGTTGCTGCTGCACTTTCTAACGATGGAATTGCTGTTAAGCGTTTTATGTTAGGAGCAGATGGTGCTCCATTCCATGCAGAGTATAAGTGGATTGATATTCTACGCGAGGCATATCTTAAAGAGGCAAATCGCCCAACAATTCTGGCTGTTGGCTCAGGCACAATAAATGACCTTTGTAAGCGTATGGCAGAGGAAGTAGGAGAGCGTTATGCTGTAATTGGTACTGCTGCTTCTATGGATGGCTATACAAGCTTTGGTGCAGCGATTACTAAAGATGGTATGAAGCAAACGCTTTCTTGTAAAGCTCCTCTTGGCTGCTTAATTGATACTGAAATTGCTGCAGCAGCACCAAAAGAAATGGCAGCAAGTGGTTATGCAGATTTAATTGCTAAACTACCAGCTGGCGCAGATTGGATGATTGCTGATTTAATTGATTCAGAAAAGATTCATCCTGTGGCATGGTCTTTGGTTCAAGATTCTCTACGCAAATCTTTGTCAAATACAGAGGGAGTTGCTGCAGGTGATGTAGATGAGATTGCAGGACTATGCAAGGGCCTAATTATGAGTGGCTTTGCAATGCAAGCAATGGGCTCATCACGTCCAGCAAGTGGCACAGAGCATCAAATTTCTCACTATTGGGATATGGAAGATTTGTGCTTTAATGGTGCTCCTGTATCACACGGCTTCAAGGTTGGTATTGGCACACTTGTTTCCACAGCAATTTTAGAATTTATTTTAGAGCAAGATTTGTCTCAGTTAGATGTAGAAGCAGTTGTGGCAAAGTGGTGGCCAAACTTTGATGCTTTGAAGGCTGAATTTCCAAAGGTATATGGCTCTCGTGAGGCACATATTAGAAGAGCTGAAAGCGAAATGAAGACAAAGTACATCACACCAGATGCACTACGCCTTGAGCTAACAAAAATCAAGGAAGCTTGGAGCAATTTAGCACCTAAATTACGTGCACAAATTATGCCATTTGCTGAGGTGCGCGAAAATCTAAGCATAGTTGGTGCTCCATATACAATTGATCAGATTGGTGTTACACCAGAACGCTTTTTTGAGACACTTAAAGGTGTTTCATATATGCGCAATCGCTATTTCGGTATGGATTTGCTTTGCCGCATTGGCAAATATGATGAGTTTGAGGCTTATCTTAAGCAAGTCATGGGCTTATAGTTTTTATAGGCAAGTCGCTTATTCTAATTACAGTTTTTAGGCTGATACATTTGGCGAATACGTCAGATTTAATAGCTGATTTTATGGTAAATTTTTAAAATTCTTTAGAAATTTACCATTTTTTATTTCATTTTTCTTGTTTGAAGTTCCTCTAAAAGGTATACTAAATAGTACAAAGACACAAATTATGTCATGTATATATTTTTAATGAAAGGATAAGAAAATGCGCTTTGGCTATTTTGATGATCGTGCTCGTGAGTATGTTATCACAACACCAGAAACTCCATACCCATGGATTAACTATTTGGGTCATGAGGAATTTTTTGCAATTACCTCTAATACATCTGGTGGTTATGCTTTCTACAAGGATGCACGTCTACGCCGCTTAACACGTTATCGTTATAATGATATTCCTTTGGATAATAACGGACGCTTCTTCTATATCAAGGATGGTTCAACAGTATGGAATCCAGGTTGGAAGCCAATGCGTACACCTCTCGATTCTTATGAGTGTCATCATGGCTTTGGTTATACAAAAATCATTTCAAGCAAAAATGCAGTTAAAGCTGAGGTTGTAGATTTTGTTCCAAATGGTGAGAATGCAGAAGTAATCGCTTTGACTCTTACAAATACAAGCAAGAAGCAGAAGAAGCTTACACTTTCAAGTTTTGTTGAGTGGTGCTTGTGGAATGCTCAAGATGATACAACAAACTTCCAGCGTAATTTCTCAACAGGTGAAGTAGAAATTCTAGATAGCACAATTTATCATCGCACAGAGTATCGTGAGAGAAGAGATCACTTTGCATTCTTCTCAGTTAATGCTCCTATTGATGGCTTTGATACAGACAGAGAGACATTCCTAGGTCTTAACAATGGCGTTGATCAGCCAAAGGTTGTTATGGCTGGTAAGCCACAAAATTCTGTAGCAGATGGTTGGTCTCCAATTGCTTCTCACAGCATTAAGGTTGAGCTTGCAGCTGGTGAATCTAAGAGCTATGTTTTCATCCTTGGTTATATTGAAAATGCAGAGGAAGAGAAGTGGGCAGCAAAACCAGAAAAGGGCTTGCTACGCACAAATCCAAATCTAAAGGCAATCAATAAGAAAAAGGCAATTGAACTACAGAAGCGCTTCTCTTCAATGGCTAAAGTAAATAAGGCACTAAAAGAGCTTCGCACATTCTGGGATAATCAGTTAGCTAATTTCTCTTTAAAGACAGGTGATGAGAAGCTAGATCGCATGGCAATGTGGAATCAGTATCAGTGCGTGGTTACCTATAACTTTGCTCGCTCAGCAAGTTATTTTGAGAGCGGAATTGGTCGTGGTATTGGCTTCCGTGATACATCTCAAGATATGCTAGGTGTTGTTCATCAGATGCCTGATCGTGCACGTGCTCGTTTGTTTGATGTAGCAGCAACTCAGTTTGAGGATGGCTCTGCATATCATCAGTTCCAGCCTTTAACAAAGCGCGGTAATGCAGATATTGGCTCTAACTTCAACGATGACCCACTATGGCTAATTCTTGGTGTTGGTGGTTACATCCGCGAGACTGGCGATGTTAAGTTCTTAAAGGAGATGGTTCCATTTGATAATTCTCCAACTAATAAGGCAACACTTTACGAGCATCTACGCCGCTCATTCCATTACACTGTTGACCACATCGGACCTCATGGCTTGCCATTGATTGGTCGTGCAGACTGGAATGACTGCCTAAATCTAAACTGCTTCTCAAAGGATCCTAATGACTCCTTCCAGACATGTACAAACAAAGAAGGCAAGAATGCTGAGTCTGTGATGATTGCTCAGATGTTTGTTTATGTTGCACCAGACTATATCGCAATGTCACGTGCAATGGGCAATGAGGAAGAGGCTCAGTTTGCAATCAAGGAAGCCAAGAAGATGGTAGAGCAGATTTGCAAGACAGGCTGGGATGGCGAGTGGTATATTCGTGCTTATGACGATTTTGGTAACAAGATTGGTTCTAAGGAGTGCGAGGACGGAAAGATCTTTATTGAGTCTCAAGGCTTTGGTGCAATGGCTCAGGTTGGTGCTGACAAGGGCTTGCCAATTAAGGCACTTGATAGCGTAAAGAAGCATCTTGATACAAAGTATGGTATTGTTATTCTTGACCCACCATACAAAGAGTATCATGTAGAGCTAGGCGAGGTATCATCATACCCACCAGGCTACAAAGAGAATGCAGGTATCTTCTGCCATAACAATCCATGGATTATGATTGGTGAAGTTGCTTCTGGTCGCCCAGACAGAGCTTGGGAATACTATAAGAAGATAGCTCCATCTTATCTTGAGGATATTAGCGAGATTCACCGCCTTGAGCCATATGTATATGCACAGATGATTGCTGGTAAAGCAGCATCTCGTCATGGCGAAGCAAAGAACAGCTGGCTGACAGGTACTGCTGCTTGGAATTTCGTATTCCTTTCTCAGTGGCTATGTGGTGTTCGTGCAGAATACGATGGCTTGACAGTAGAGCCACGCTTGCCAAAGCACATTAAGAAGGCAACAATTGTTCGTAAGTATCGTGGTGTTGAATATGTACTACGTGTTACAAACAACAAGCAGGATGGTGCAATTACACTTGCAATAGCAGATGGTAAGGCAACAATTTCAGGAACAAAGGTTCTTGCTGCTAAGAAGCAGACAAAGGTTGTTGTTGATGTTACAGTAGGTTAAACCTGCAATACCGTAAATTAACCGGTAATCTTTGATATGAGAGGTGCGTGAGCGATAGCGACACGCATCTCTCGTTTTTTTGTTGGTTGTGCACTTCGCACCAAGTGTGGCACAGTATGCAAAAAAAAAGCACGGCGGGATGCCGTGCTTTTTTAATCATTCATTAATCAATAATGATTATAGCTGGTTGTTTGAACCAAGTACGTTCATGATCTTGTGAATGTACATCTTCTTCATGTTCTCACGTGCAGGTGCTAGGTACTGACGTGGATCGAAGTGACCTGGGTTCTCAGCAAAGTGCTTGCGGATAGCAGCTGTCATTGCTAGACGAGAGTCAGAGTCAATGTTGATCTTGCAAACAGCGCTCTTTGAAGCCTCACGTAGCTGAGACTCTGGGATACCAACAGCGTCAGGTAGCTTACCACCGAACTTGTTGATTGTCTCAACCTCATCCTGAGGAACGCTTGAAGAACCGTGTAGAACGATTGGGAAGCCAGGTAGCTTCTCCTCGATAGCCTTCAATACATCGAATGCTAGTGGAGGTGGAACTAGAACGCCTGTCTCTGGATCGCGTGTGCACTGCTCAGCCTTGAACTTGTAAGCACCGTGTGAAGTACCGATTGAGATAGCTAGAGAATCGCAGCCTGTCTTTGTTGCGAACTC
>JAGCJJ010000101.1 GCA_017648065.1 Kiritimatiellia bacterium
CAAGAACCAGTGGAATAATTTGATTGATTTTATACGCATCTGGTATTATTTGATAACCTAAATACCAATGAATAAATATCATTATTGGGAAACCCATAAAAGTGCGGAGTTTTCCAATAAATGCAGCTTTTACTTCTGCACCATAATCAGAACCTACAACTCGCATAAATGTAACCCAATGATCACGTAGTAGAGCAACAATATCAATAGCAAGTAGGATAAATGCCTGGCAAAGTATTTCTTTGGAACCTGTCTTGCAAGAAATGTATAAAGCAATAAAGGTTGCAGTTGGAAATACTACAGCAAAGAAAATTTTATCCATCAGTGGGTCTGCCAGAGCTCCAAATTTAGATGTTACATTCCATTTTCTAGCAAGCTGACCATCAAATAAATCTGTAAATGCAGAAAGAATCATTAGTCCTAATGCTAGATATAGAAGTAAATATGATGGGGTAATTGCATTTATGATTGCCAAAGCTCCTCCAATTAAAATTAAAGGAGCACGTACAAATGTTAAAAATGAAACAAATGCGAATTGGCGAAGTTGCTTTTTGCTAAGTGTTTGATCTTGGGTCATAGCTAATTTTGAAAATTATTGGTTAACTGAAGTCTCTTCTGATACTGCAGATGTTGCTTCTTCTGATGATTCATTTTTAGATTTTAATGTTTCAACTTGCTTAGTGATAAAATCTGTTTGTTCCTTAGTAGCAGGAGCAAGAATTAGCTGACCATTACCTTTTTCTTCTAGAAGCTTCTTTGTGTTTTCATCCTTTTCAAGGGCATTCTGGAAAAATTCACTTTGACGTTTTATTTCAGGTAGTTTAGCCTTGTAAAGCTCATTTAGATAAAGACCAAATCCCTTAATAACTGCAGGTGCTGTATAAGCCCATGAAATTTCCTTTTTCTCTTCATTTGAGGAAATATTTACTGGCTTCTTTGCTCGAACATATGCATTGCTTGGATCGTCATCAATTACTGCAGCTTCAACGCAAAAACGAGCATTGTTATTGCAGTTTAGGAAGATGGTGAAAAGTTTTCCTTCGCGCTTTTCGTCAAGGAAATCAGTCTTTTCTGCTTTGGCAAGAGCTTCTGTAATTGCCTTTGTCTCTTCCTCTGTGCATGGAATCATGATATTGACTTTTGAGTTGTTTTCTGTATCAATAATCATATCGATGCTTTTTACTGCATTTGTTTCGCTAACAAGAAAATGCAAGTAATTAAGGTCTGTTTGAACAGATTGTTCAGCCTTTTTCTTATTGATGTCATTAACATAGAAAATTGCTGCTAAAACAAAAAGAATTGTTGCAAGAATATATCTTATATAGTCTTTTTTCTTGTTGATTGAAGTGTTGTTAGCAGATTGCTCAACAGTAGGCTTTTCATTATCCATGATTATTTCCTTCGTTTTGTTTGTTGTTTTATTAAATCAAAAGGGTTATTTTGAAAGTATTTTATTTTTGTATTCAGGGAATAGTTCCATCATCATTTCTTTTAGTTTTGCTACAGAGCGAGAGCGATGAGAAAACTTATTTTTTTCTTCTCCAGATAACTCAGCAAAGGTTTGTGTGTAGCCATCAGGAAGGAATAAAGGGTCATATCCGAAACCATTGTTTCCTCGGCGCTCGTAAATGATTTGACCAGGGCAAATGCCTATGCATGTAAATTCTCTACCATCTGGAGCGACAAGAGCAATAGCACTTGTAAAGTGTGCTGTACGAGGAAGTCCGTTGACAAGCTTAGAAAGAAGCTTGTCGTTATTTGCTTCATCGTCTTTTTGTTCTCCAGCATATCGAGCAGAGTAGATTCCTGGCTCTCCATTAAGAGCATCAACCTCAAGTCCTGAATCGTCAGCAATTGCCCATAGCCCAGTTGCTTTAGCATATGCTCTTGCTTTGATTAGTGCATTACCTATAAATGAATCTGCATCTTCAATAGGTTCTGGAATTTCAGGAAAGTCTTTTGCTGATTTAAGTTGTTTTTCATCAATTTCTAGCATGCAACGTAATTCGCGTAATTTATGGGCATTACCTGATGCTAAAACAAATGTTGGAAGTGTATTCATAGTGTCGATTATTATATAAATTAGTTGGATTAGTTTTCTTCTGTTGTTTCAAAGTTTGTTTCAACCCATCTTTTTGCACGTTCTTGTTTGCGATATTCTTCCAAATATGGGTATAAACGTGGAATAAAGTCTTGCAAGGTAGTTTTCCAACCTTCTGGGTTGTTAGGATCTACATTAAAAGCAACAGACATATAAGCCCAGCGAGGTCTATAATTTAAGAAGGCTCCGTCAAGGAGAGTATACATAAATCTGGTGCTATGACTTTCTGTTTCTTTGAATGGATTAAAGAACCAATATGCATAAATTGAGTTTATAACCTCGGTTTTTCCTGCTGCTGTTGTATATGAATTTGCAAGGTTAATGATGTGAATATCTAGTTTTTTGTCCTTTGAAATATTTATTGTATGTGTGTGTTCATTAAATATTCTGCCACCAGCTGCACGTAGGCAATTTTGTGGCCTATGGATACTGCCACGCTCAATTCCTGAAAAAACAACAGTTGCTGTTAGTTGTGTGCCGTTATGTGTTTTATAATTACGACGTCTAATAGGTGTGTTGTCAGGAAGCAGTGCCTTTTCTCCAACACTTCTGTCCTTTAAGATGAAGTCGCTTTTTTCTTTTACCTCTGCATGGAACTTATCGTATTGCTTAGTTCCTTTTTCGAGAGTGTTCCATTTTTCTTCACAATCTAAACAATAATATGTGTTATCAGCATTTTCTGTTATGTTTAGCTCAGATTGTGTATATGAACGAGCACATTGCTTAACATGACAATGCCAAACTTGCTCGCCTTTATAGAAGTCGATAGTTTCTGGCAGGTCAAACGTTACTTTGCCAGTTGGGTCTCCATATATTTTTCGTGGAGCACCAAGATATGCAATAGCAAGAACTGTAACTACAAAGCAAATAACTGCATAAATGATAAGCTTTTTATTCATTATTTTACCTCCTTATTTGTTTCTGAGACTTCTTCAGAGGTACTGGTTGAAGATTTGTTTGGTTCTCTATCTGTTGGTACAGAGTCGTCTTCGTCGTCTTCATCATTGTCTTCGTCTTCTTCTTTCTTGCGAGGTTGCAAAATAGATGTTGTTGCTATTAAGAGAAGAATGGAGAAAATAAGAACGATATAGCCAGAGAGATCATGATATAGCATCATTGCTAAATCGGTGCCAATCCATTCTGCTATAGCTGCTAATGTAAAAATGCGAAGCGCATTTGAAACCATTGCTAAAGGGATTGAGAAAATAAATAACACCCATTTGCGCCAAAGTCCACCGCGAAGAGTATAGTATGCATAAGGAGCTGTAAGAGCCATCATGGCGGTTAATGAACGAAGTCCACTGCAAGCATCTTCAACGTCAAAGATGAATCCACCCCCGGCTGAGCTTCTAATTGTTGTACCATCGCGTATAGTTTCAATTCCTACGCCATCAAGCAGAACATCTGCAAGAGCAGATGAGTATAAACGTAATGGCATCGTAAAGTCTTGAAGTAATGATGCAGAGAAACAGAGTAATGCATATCCTGCAGGGAATAGTAGTTTTTTTGCTATATCCCATCCCCAAATAGTGCAAACCAGACCCCAATATGCAGGAATTGTTGCTATTAGTGAGATTCTTGGGAATTGAGTTCGATAGCCTACAATGTGCATCATAATCGCACCAATAAATACAAGCATACCAAACCAGGAAGGAGATGATTTAAGCTTTGCTAATTCTTTGCGCATATTGAAAATAATATATGCAGCAACTACAAGAATAATCCAATTTCCAGAATAGCGTTCATGACCCCATTGGAAGTAAACCCAATAAAAAATAGAGCGACTGCCTTTAGTAATTTGGATCTCTGAATCATTGCCAAGAAGATAGAATAAAGCAGTAACGGTAACACCCAATAGAAGGAATAATATCCAGTTTATTAGCTGTTTTTTTTGCAAGCCAAACATAGTTGAGTGTTCTGTTTGGTTCTCTAAATCAATTTGTTGTTCGTCTTTATTTTGCATAGTATATGGTACAAACAAAATGTGTTAAAACATATAAATTATTTAATGTTAAAATTTTACACAAAAAACAAGGAAAAGACAAGCGAAAACAGGTAACCAGCTATAGATAAAAAGCAGGCTAAAAAACTTTCCTGTGGAGCTATATTGGTTAAAATTATTATTTTCCATCTGCAAGTAGAAAAGCGGGTAGGTTGTTTGTAAGATTTTAATTTTATTTAATTAATTACATAAAATTTAATTTTTAATAAAATATATATTGACTTTGGTTTTCTAATTCTGTAAAATGAACGTCGAAATTAAGAGAAATAATAATTAGACTTTCTTTCAGTTGTTTGGGTTATGGCTTTTGTCGTTGTTCATTAAATTGAAGTTTGTTTTGTTGTGTTTCTGTTGTTTATCCTTAGTTTTTTGAGAACGGCAATTCCTTAATATGAGAGAATAGATTAAGAATAGGTTGTCAGTCTGAAAAGAATGTTTAATTTTAAGGATAAGAGCTATTTTTGATTACATATTGAGCAGTTTTTAACGTGATGATGAAATAACATACTATGGATTTATTTCTAGTCACAATAAAATAAGAATAAATTACACATAGGAGTGAATAACATGTCAAAATTAGATAACCTAAAAAAGGCTAAGCAGATAATTCAAAATATAACAAGAGGCCAGCATCCATATACAGGAGAGGCTATTAAACCAAATGAAGTTTGTGCAGATGAACGCGTAATTCAATGGTTTAATTTTGTTGAAGAGGAACTGGGAGCAATTATAGAGCGTAACGAGCGATTCCATGATAGGTTTGCAGAACGTCCTTCTCGTATTGCTTTCATAGTAACTCATAATCAATTAGAAAAGTTTGAGTATTCTGATAAGCCGATTTCTATAACAGAAGTGACTCGTCGACTAAATGAAATATCTGACAATTCATCAGAGAATGAATTGCTGCCAATAAATGTAAATTCTTGGTTGATTAGTGACGGAGTATTAGCAGAAGAAGATACACAATATGGTAAAATGAAGGTCCCAACAGAAAAGGGTAAGCAACTTGGAATTTATAGCCAAGAACGTACTTTTGATGGAAAGAGCTATATTAGTGTAACTTATAGTGCTGAGGCTCAACGTTATATTGTTAATCATGTTTTAGATTATCTGTCAAAATTTTCTTCTAAAATAAGAAAATAATGATTAACATAACTCTAAAATTATTTTTAGTTAATGTTTAGTTCGTTTTGTGTAGAATGCAATAATTTAGTTGTATTCTACACATTTGTTTTATTTATATTTTTGTGTCGTTGTGAATCCGGAAAATATTGTTTTTTACACTGTTTTCACTTGTAAAACAGATTAGTGCTTTGGTATAATTCTTTTGTCACGAGGGGAAATAAACTTAATATTTTTTCTTTGAAATAGCATATTTTGGGAGTAATAAAATTATGAAAAAATACGTAACGTCGTTTTTTGCATTAGCTTTGATGTGTTTTGTTACATCAATTTTTGCAAATCCAGTTTTTGTTTATGATTTAAAGCCTCAAGTTATGAAGGCTTACGGCGTGCGAGATGCTGGGGCTACATCTTCAACAACGATTAAAGTTGTTTTTGGTTGCTCTTGGACTCATAGTGCTTTCAATGCAGATTCATATCGAATTGTGTCTGAAGATGATGCAAATTACGCTTATGAGAAATTTGTCAGACCAGTTGCTGCAAAGCAGCTTTCTCAGACTGTAGAGTTTGAGGTTCCAAATAATCATGGCTTGCCAAAGGGTGGCGATGTTACAAAACTGATGCGCACAGAAGTAGAACTTACAATCCCTTCTCCAATGAAGCAAGGTAAAACCTATACTGTTATTGCGCAGGGTACAGGTGATTTGATGGTAACAGCAGCACATACTGCTCATACATTTGTATATACACCAGGAAAAGCATTTGAGCCAAGTGATGCCTATGCAGATCGTATGGTTGGCTTGCGCACAATTCGTAGCGTTGGTAATGGAATCTTCCTACTAGAATTTGGTGCTGGCTATTCCCCAAATGGAGGCAACAATCTTGCTGCTTACACTTTTCAGTTAAATGGTAAAAAGGTTGTTCCAACAGCTGTTGGTCGTCGCACACGTTTAGATGTATATTTTCCTCAGGGTTGGCCATATAAAGGATTGTTAACTCATGATGTGTTTATTCAATTACCAATTACTATCAAAGACGGTGATAAACTGGCTGTTGTTGTTGAAGAGTCTGTTACTGCGGGTAATCGCAAAGCAATGCTAAATTTTGATGTTAAGTCACCAAAACTTACTGCATTCTCTGACGCAATTCAGGTAAATCAGATTGGTTATGTGCCACAAGGAGCCAAGGTGGCATATTTGGGTCGTTGGTTAGGTTCTTTCCCAGAGTATAAACAGACAGTTTCACAAAGTAATTCATCAGGCTTTTCTAGCCGTTATGAAAGTGGTCCAGTTGATTTACAACAATCTGCAAGTGCAACAATTCAGAAGGTTACAAATAAATCAAATGCAGACAGCACACTAAAATTTGATTCAGAACCAACCTTTAAGCTTTGTGATGCTAAGACACATAGCATAGTGTTTACAGGTAAAGCAAAGCAAGTTGGTTATGCTGATAAGCCTGATTTCAAACTCAATCATGCTGGCAGTGATGTTTATGAGCTAGATTTCACAAGCTTCAATAAAACTGGTTCATACTATGTATTTGTTGATGGAGTAGGACGTAGCTTTAATTTTGATATTAGTCCTGATGTTTACAAAACAGCATTTGATATTCAGTCCTATGGCGTTTTTGTACAGCGCTGCGGTCAAGAGCTAAAGCAGCCATATTCAGATTGGAAGCGTATTGCTTGCCATACAAAGGGTGTTGCTGTAACAGATATAGTTCCACACAATACACGTGATCTAGGTCTGCTAAGTAATTATGCAAAGCAGCATTCATACGATAGCTTAACAAAGCTACCAATTCGTGGTGGACACCATGATGCTGGCGACTATAATCCTCGCGCACACTTGGATGTTGCTCAGGTTCTGTTGTTAGCATACGAGTTGGCTCCTCAGAAGTTCTTTGATGGACAACTTAATATTCCAGAGAAGTCTAATGGTATTCCTGATATTGTTGACGAGGCATTATGGTCATTACGTATTTGGAATGGTCTGTATAATGATGCAGATGGTTCTGTATATGATGGTACAGAATCTGATGGTGATCCAAATTTCTTCCAGAGTGTAGAGCTTGATCCTAAGGGTGACTTTGCTTGGGGTAAATCCTCACGTGCAGCATTAAACTATGCCGCAACAATGGCTCGTGCAGCAAGAATTTTATATAAGTGCAATATTACAAAGCAGCCAGAATACCCAATTCGCGCAGAAGCTGATTATCAACCAATTCTTAGCGCACAGGCATATCTTGCAAGAGCAAAGAAGGCTTTTGAGTGGGGAATGGCAAATATGAATGGCAAAGCTGGTGATAAGCTAGGTTTGAAGCAGGATTGTACAGAATTTCTTGTTTATGCTGCAGCTGAGCTTTATGCAACAACTGGTGATGCTAAATATCATGAAATCTTCAAGACTAATTCCCCATGGGCAAACAGTGATAAGGTTGCTCTGATTCAGCATGGCAAATGGGATTTGACATGGGCCGCATATTGCTATGCTATGATACCTGATGGCAAGGCAGATCCAAAATTTAAGCAGCGCGTAATTACATCAATTAAAGATGAAGCTGATTCTTATATTTGGGGTTCAAAGCAGATGGCATACAAGTTTATTCGTCATCCATGGGCACCAATTTCTTGGGGTACAGGTTCTTTCGAAAGTTATTCTATACCTGTTGCTGTAATGTGGAAACTAACAAATGATCAAAACTATTTTGATTGGCTTGTTCGTACATGCGATAATACTTTAGGTGCAAATCCAATGTGTATTTCATGGATTGTAGGAATTGGTGAGCGCACTGTTCATGCTCCTCTTCACAATAGCCGCTACAGTCCTCTAGGTGTGCCTGTAAAGGGTCAGCAAGTAGAGGGCCCTTACACTAAGGTTGGTGGCTATAATGTAGCAAATACATTGTATCCATTTACAAATAATCATGCTGTGTTACACAACTTTGTTGACGCTCATTTTGCAATTGCAATGGACGAAGGTGTTGTAAATAACCAAGCAAAGACAATGGCAATATTTGGCTTACTACTTCCTGATAAGAAGTAAATAACAAAAGAATTATATTGTTTGATAAAATTTAAGCGCTATGCTTTTTCAAAGGCGTAGCGCTTAAGTTTTATAAAAAGCAATATTTGCTCTGGTTGATTAAAATTTGGAATTTGATATCGAATCAAATGCTAATCTACAATAACTTCAGCACGGCGGCATGCCCAACAGCAATATGCTATTGTTACAAAGAATGATGCAGGTAGGCGGGCAAGAGAACTAATTTTTACGCCAAGCAGGGTAGTTTTGCCACCTAGTCCCATAGGACCGATTCCTAATGAATTTGCATCATTAAGTAAGCGCTCTTCAAGCTCTGCAAGTTCAGGTAATGCAGCTTTGTCTGTAAGCTTGCGGCGTAGCTGAAGCTTTGCGTGTGCATATCCACCTTCACGATCGCCACCAATACATACACCAAGTATTCCAGGTGCGCAGCCGTTGCCTTGTGCATTATGTACTGCATCAAGTACGCATTTTCTTACTCCATTAAGATCGCGTCCCGCACCTAAACGTGAGTCAGGAAGGCTATATTGGCTGCTCATATTTTCGCTTCCGCCACCTTTCATGATTAGCTGAACGGAAATATTATCGCGCTTTTCAAATTCAAAATGTATTGCAGGATTTCCAGGAGCATGGTTTTCTGTTACCTGTGCACCACTTGGTACAGCAATTGTATTTAGGCGAAGTAATCCTCTCGCAGTAGCTTTTTCAATGCCAGCAAAAATACCTTCTTCAATATCAAGAGTATTTGTGCCATAAGGTGCTTTAATAAGGAATGATAGAGTTCCTGTGTCTTGACACATAGGAACGCCTTTTTCTTCAGCCATTTTTACATTTGTAAGGATTGTGTTTAAAATTGCTTTTGCTCCAGGATTTGTCTCTATGTCAGATGCCTTTGTAAGTGCATCACGGATGTCCTCAGGAAGCCTTGTTGAAGCTGTTGCAATTAAATCGGAAATAATTTCTGACCAATCCTTCATTTAGTAAGTCTCCGATAGGTAACTCTTATATTTTTTTCTTAGATTGATTCTATCCAAAATTGAGTCAAAAGAAGAGTCTGGAACATTGAGTGAGCCAACCCCAACACCTAGCTTAATGTTTGTGCTGTTTTCGCCGTGGAAATCACTTCCGCCAGTAGGAATTATATTATGTTTATAACACTGTGCTTTATAATCATTAAGCATATCGTAGGAATGGTGAGAGTAGTAGGTCTCAATACCATCTAAACCCAGATTTACTAATTCATCGATAAAATCATGTAATTCATTGGTTGAATAACCAATTTGGTATGGATGAGCCAATGAAACTACGCCGCCAGCTGCATGAATTAAATTGATTGCCTCAGCAGGAGAAAGCCTGAAACGATCTGCATATGCAATTCCTCCGCGACCCAAATAACGGGCAAAAGCATCATTTTTACTTGATGCATATCCCTTTTTGATAAGGGCTGCAGCAAAGTGTGGTCGTGCAATTAGCTCTTTATCTCCAGCAAATTCCATTACCTCGCTCATAGTAATGAAGCAACCATACTTTGTAAGTTTAGCAAGTATTTCATTGTTTCTAATCTTGCGTCCATTCCTAATCTTGGCCAGAGCCTCATTTAAAGGCCCATCATTGATGTCGACACCATAGCCGAGCAAGTGAACAGTTTTACCAGGAACATCTGCGCTGAGCTCAACGCCGGAAATAGCACGAATACCAACCTCTGTAGCTGCATCTATAAATTCTGAGACACCAGATAGTGTGTCATGATCAGTTAGTACCATAGCAGAAAGACCTTGCTCCTTACCGAGAAGAGCAAGCTCCTTTGGTGTTATAGTACCATCAGATTTTGTAGAATGAAAATGCAAGTCAATCATTGGCTGTGTTCGTGCTATTGGCTTTTATCGCAAAATGGATTAGCGCTGAATCTCAGAATAAGTGTCGCCAACCTGCTCAGGATTTAGACCAGCAAAGTGTGTCGCGATTGCTGTGTCATAAGAAGCAGTATGCGCAAAAGCCTTAGCCATTAGCTTAACGCGAGTAGCAAGGCAAAGAGCACCATTGTTATTGCGTAGCTCATCAAGCAGAGCAGGGTAATCTGCTGCATCTGTAACAGAAGCAACGCGAATGAAATTCTTTGCGGATGCACGAATCATGCAAGGACCGCCGATATCAATGTTTGTACGTGCTAGCTCAGGAGTAACATCTGGCTGGCTGATAGCCTGACGGAATGGGTAGAGGTTTACAGCTACCATATCAAATGCTACAGCATTAGTTCTTGCCAAATCACTCTGATGTGCATCGTTATATTTTTCACCTAGAATACCTAGATAGATCTTAAAATCAAGTGTCTTAACCAAGCCACCTTGCATTTCTGGTTGGCCAGTGTAATCAGAAACAGAAACAAGATATTTGTCTGCCTTATCGCCTAGAAGCTCATTGATTGCCTTATATGTTCCGCCTGTGCTGTAGATCTTTACATCAGGGCAAGTCTCAATCAGACCATTAACAAGTGTATCTAAGCCTGTCTTATCAAAAAGGCTGATTAGAACATTTTTAATTTGAACCTTATCGTCAATCTTTTGAACAATATTGAATGCCATATTTAGCTCCTAGGGTGTGTTTATATAGTGTGAAATTGCTTTATTCTTATTATATTAGATAAATACATATTTATAATACTTTAAAATGGTGTTAATTGTCAAGTTTTCTACTTGGTTATTTACTTGGTTTAATGATGTTGTTTTGTTGCATTTGTTTTTTTGTAGAAATTTAGAGACTAGACTTTACAATGCTTTATTTTTGTGCTAAATTATTGTAACCATACAAATAGGTTATATTTATGAATTTGATGGTGTAATTTAATTAACAATTAACAAGGAGAAACAATGAAAAAAATTATTAAATCATTCAGTGCTCTATTAGCAGTTGGCGCATTGATGAATATTATGTCTCTATCTGCTATTGCTGATGAGGCATCAACACCAAATGTCTATGAATTTAATAGTATGAGTACATTTATAACTGCATATAATAGTGCTGTTGCAGGTGATATTATTCGTATGACTGCAGATACAACAGTTCAGCAGTTAAATACAACAGGTGCTGCATCTGTAGCTAATCCAATATATAAAGCAGTTGTTATTGACTTAAATGGTTTTACTTTAACAACAACCTCACAGTGGGGTGGTATGATGCTCGGCGGTTATGCATCTGTTATTAATGGTACAGTTAAGCACACAGGTAAAACATGTGCAATCAAGGCATATGAGGTTGATAGACTTGAGGATTTAATAATTATTATTGAGTCTGAAGCAACAAACACTGGAGGCGTATCATTAAGAGACCATAATACAATGGGTAAGGCTCACATTAATGTTATTAAAAATGTGAAGATGATTGGTACTGGTAACTATGGTATTGAAACATATGGTAAGGGTGATCCTGCAAATAAGACAAGACCAGTTATTGATTTAATTGAAAATGTTGAGATTGACTCTATTACATATGGACTAGATTTGAGTGCTTCAATCGGCACTATCAAGAATAGTATTATTTCTGGCTCACAAAGTGGTATTTCTATCAAGAATAGCAATGATTTCTCTGTCACAATCAATTTTGAAGGTGATAATGAAATTATTGGTGCTAATAGTGCTGTTCTTATAAACTATAGCAGTGCTACTGGAACCGTTGGAATTACCGCTGATAAGTACACAGACTTTATTTGTACAAGTGGAGGTGCTACATTTAGCACTAATATTGGTGCATCTACAGCAACTGATTTTGATATTGTAGGTTATACAGTATCTGGCAACACATTTACAGAGTGTGATCATGAAGTTGTTGGTGGCTCTTGCACAGAAAGAGCAGAGTGCACAGTTTGTGGTAAGGCATTTGATTTTGTCCACAACTTTGTAGAGGATGAGTCTAAGAGAGAGCCTGCAAACTGCACAATTCAGGGTAAGGCTTATTTTAATTGCGAATGTGGTGCAACATCAGAAGAGTTTATCCCTCGTGATGCTGATGCTCATGAGTGGGTTTCAACAACAAAGAATCCAACACATACAGAAGATGGTCTAATTTCTTACAACTGCTTGTATGGTTCATGCGTAGGTGAAGAGTATACAACAACAATCCCAGCACTTGGTCATACATATGATGGTGGTGTTAAAACATCTGCAACATGTGACAAAGCTGGATTCACAACATTTACATGCTCATGCGGTCATTCTTATGAGGTAGTAGATGAGAATGATCCTGCACTTGGGCATAGTTATGAAAAGACAGGCAGTGGTGATGGCTATGTTGAGTATACATGCGGTACTTGTGGCGATGTAAAGCAAGAGGAAGTACTTTATGTATCAGTTGCTGTATCTGCTATCGAAATCGATGGAGATGAAGCTAAGCTAACAATTGGCTCAGAGTATACAGAAGCTATCGTATACTTTGGTGAGAATCTAGGTGAGTGGGGTGAGCCTACAACTGAGGAAGTTGTTGATGGTGTTGTTACTGTTCCAGCTACAACAGCTACAGGCTTCTTCAAGGTAGAAGCAAAATAAGTTATAAATCCTTAGATTCAAACATAACTTTAGAAAAGGCACGGGCTTCGGCTCGTGCCTTTTTGTCATATTGCCTTTTGTAGTGTTTCTTTGATTGTTTAATCTATATTTTACTTGACGAATTAGGGTGGTATTATGCTATTCTTACATTATGTAAATATTGGATAACCATACTTTTATGAGGATGTATATGAAAAAGTTTTCTATTTGCCTTGCTATGCTTTCAATGCTTTCTACTGCTGTTTTTGCAAATGATAATCTATGGATCTATGATCCTACCGCAAAAACATTAACATGGACTGACCCAGATGGCATAGAAAATGTTGTGTCAAATGTTACAGCAAAGGGAACTTCTCTTAATATAGCTGGAGATAATTCAAATAATCCCCTTGTTCATACTCTGGATCTTTCTGTGCCTGTGGCTGATGGATATGAAATTACAGCAATGGATGGTATATTTCAATATAATAACAGTATTCATACATTTATTTCTGCACCCAAATTTACAGTATTAAAGTACGATCGCTTCCGTTTTTGTTCTAATCTAAAGACTGTCCGCTTAAATGATGGGCTTGTTTCTATGGGTTCACAGGTGTTTAATGGTTGCCCAATAGAGGGAGATCTTTATATTCCGCAAACCCTAAAAGAGATGGGAGCAACCTGCTTTACTAGCTCAGGAATTACTGGTGATATCGTTTGGCCAGAGGGTTGCACAACCTATTTTGGATTGCCTAATGCTTCTATCACTTCCTTTGTTGGAACGAAGATTAAGGAATATAAAAATAACTGTTTTTCTCGTAATACATGCCTAACAAATGTTGTTTTATCTATGTGTATGGAAACAACTGCTGGAGGAGATTGGTTTGACTATGGATATGTAAATTGTGATGTATATTGGAAGAGTTTTCCTTCAAATGGTATGACAAAGAATCCAATGGGTGGACATCTTATTGCTAATACAATTACAAATCACCTAGCATGGCACCAACGTGAAATCTGGAGAGATTTCGCTGCAACAAATACTATGTTTAAATTTACTGTTCCTGAGAAATTTGGTGATTATGGTGTTTGGGGTTCTCAGGTAACTGTTTGGTGGGTAGATCCTGATCACATTCAACCATCGGTAATTATCATACAGTAATAGTATTGTGCCCCAAAAAACGTAATGCATTTGCTTTTGCATTACCAGAGTGGAGAATTTATGGATAGATGGTCCAAAGAAAAGGCTTGGGAATGGTATAATTCCCGACATTGGATTCGTGGTTGCAATTATATGAGCGCAGATTGTGTAAATCGTATAGACCAATGGCAATCACTTCATTTTGAAGAGCGAATGCAAACTACAGAGGAAGAGCTGGCTCTGATGCAAAAGCTTGGCTATAACTCTGTTCGCTTGATCCTTGAGTATGTGGTGTGGAAGGAAGAGCACGATAGCTTCCTAGAGCGTTTTGATCGCTATATTGCTCTTTGCGATAAATATGGTATTTCTTGCATGATTGTGCTTGCAAATGATTGTATGCCTCCTAAGACAGAACTATGGAAGCTTCCATATATTGGTGAGCAGCACTATGATTGGGGCTATCATGGAGGTAAAAAGCATTCTCAGCATGGGCGACACAATGGGCCAGCACCTCACTTTTATTTAGATGAGCAAGAATCTGCCGATGATTATTTTCGTATGGTAGAAGAAATTGTTACCTTGTACAAGGATGATGCTCGCATTTGCATGTGGGATTTGTTTAATGAGCCAGGTAACAGCCAAAGAAGTGGTATAACTCTTCCTATTCTTGAAAGAATGGTCAGGGTAGTGCGAGCCATAAACCCATCTCAACCTCTTACAATAGGGGCTTGGTGCCGTGATAAAAATTTTGAATTTTCAATGCCAGAGGATATTTTTGCTATTGAAAATTCAGATATCATCACATATCACAATTATGGGAGCTATGAGGAGCATATCCGCATAATTAAATATCTGAAGCAGTTTGGCCGCCCATTGATTAATACAGAGTGGCTTGCCCGTTGCTCCGGTAATACCGTTTTTGAAAATTTCCCGCTGTTTTATTTGGAAAATATAGGATGCTATAATTGGGGCTTTGTTGCAGGTAAATATCAGACATACGAACCATGGAATGCATTCTGGCAGATGTATGATGAAGATAATAGTGTGCAAATAGATTTCACCAAATGGTTTCATGATTTATATCGTCCAAATCATAGGCCATATGATCCTCATGAAACAGAGCTGATAAAAAGATTTTGTGATTTAGCAGATGCTGAATTTGCTAAGCGTAAATAATCTGTGTGTGTGTTATTTCCCATATTTGCAGAAGTATATCTAACGCATTAGGATTATATCTTTTCATCTCATATATTTTGTATTAAAATTACCATGCTGTATGTCGTTTAGAAACAACATACAGCACGTTTTATAATTCTTTCTTTGAGTTTATGCTATTTTATGATTTATGCGTAGCATTAATATGCCTATTTTGGTAAAAAAGGTGTGGTAATATTTCCTTTTTTTTGGTAGAATTTTTACAAAAATTGTAACAACACTTTATGAAAGAATTTTTATGAAACTAAATCCAGCTTTAAAAAATCGTTCTCTAATGTCCCTAAATGATTTTTCCGATGAGGAAATGCTTGAACTTATCGATCTTGCAATTGCTCTTAAAGAGCGTCGTGATAATGGGATACGTGGTGATTTGTTGAGCCGTAAGAATTTTGCTCTAATCTTTGAAAAGAGCTCTACACGTACTCGTTGTTCCGCAACAATAGCTGCTCAAGATGAGGGTGGCTGTGCCACATATCTGAATGGTAATGATATTCATCTTGGAGCAAAGGAGTCTGTTAAGGATACAGCACGCGTACTAGGACGTATGTTTGACGGAATTATGTTCCGTGGTTTTGCTCAGGATACAGTAGAGAAATTACGTGAATTTTCTGGCATCCCTGTATGGAATGGTTTAACAGATGATTTTCATCCAACACAGATTCTTGCTGACTTGATGACAATGAAGCAGTGCTTTGGTTCTGTTAAGGGAAAGAAGCTTGTTTATATTGGCGATGGTAGAAACAATGTTGCTAATTCTTTGATGCTAGGCTGCGCAAAGGCAGGTGTAAATTATGTTAATTGCACACCACCAGAGTTAAATCCTCTTCCAGAATTAGTTGAACATGCTCGCAAAATTGCAGCAAAGAATGGCTCTACAGTTGAGGTTATGCATAACCCAGAGGAGGCTGTTGTTGGTGCAAATGCTCTTTATACAGATGTCTGGGTATCTATGGGAGAGGAAGCAAAGAAGGCAGAGCGCCTAAAGCTACTTGCTCCATATCAAATCACAATGGATTTGATGAAAAAGACCGGTAATGCTGATGGTGAGCTTATTTTCTTACATTGCTTGCCTGCATTCCATGATGACCAGACAACAGCATCAAAGGATACTGGTGCTCTTGAGGTTACTGATGAGGTATTTGAATCAAAGTACTCAAAGGTTTTTGATGAAGCAGAAAATCGTATGCATACAATTAAGGCATTATTTGTTTCTGCATTAGCAAATAAAGACGAATTTGAAACTAAGTAAGCATTGAGAAAGGACTAAATTATTATGAAACTTACAGATTATACATGGGAAGAATTTAGTCAGTTGCCAATGTCTACCAAGGTAGAATGCTTTAAGAAAGAGGATGGGTTCCCAGCCCATACTCTTTTTGCACAGCAATTTGATCGCGAGACATTGGACCGCTTGTGCGATTTGGCAACAAAGATTCGCAAGATTGCTAAGAAGCGTGATGGTATGCTTTTCCTCAATAGCTTGTTGTCTCACAAGCGCGCAATGCTTTATTTTTCTCAACCAAGCTCACGCACATTCTTGTCTTTTTATTCTGCTTGCCAGATTCTAGGACTAAAGGTTGCAGAAGTTCGCGATGCTGCAACATCATCTGAATTTAAGGGCGAGTCAAAAGAGGATTCTATCCGTACTTTTAGCTCATACTTTGATTTGATTATCATGCGTACTCAAGAGAAGGGCCTAGCAGAGCATATGGCTTGGACTTTGTCTAATTCAGAGCGCCCTCTGCCTATTATCAATGCTGGCTCAGGAAAGGATCAGCATCCAACACAGGCATTGCTTGATATCTATACTCTTAAGCGCAGCTTTGAGGATAATGGTGGATTAGATAATCGTAGCATTATGTATGTAGGTGATTTGCTACGTGGTCGTACTGTTCGCTCACTTTCTAATTTGCTTATGAATTATGAAAATATTGAGCATATCTTTGTAGCACCTCCAGAGCTACAGATTAAGCAGGATATTCTTGATATGCTTGCTGCAAATGGCTCAAAATACTCTGTGCTTACAGATATGCGTGAGCGCCTGGCAGATGTTGATGCTGTATATATGACACGCATTCAGGATGAGTGGGATAAATCTAAGGGTGAGAGCGCAAGCATTGATATTTCTTCTTACAAGATTGGTAAGAATGAAATTGATATGATGAAGCCAACATCTGTTCTTCTACACCCATTGCCACGTCGTGATGAAATTTCAACAGAGTGCGATCATGACCCACGCGCAATGTACTGGCGTCAGATGCGTAATGGTATGTGGATTCGTGCTGCTCTTATTGCTGCAACATTTGACTGCACAGAGGCAATTCTTGCTTACGAAGAATAATTGTGTGTTTTTTGCTTGAGATTTTTTTTCAAGCATTAGGCAATAGGTAAAGAGAGAGTTTTGAGATATGGAAACTTTTTTTTGTGGAATTGTTGTCGTTGATGCATTTCTTCAATCTGATTTGTTTGGACAAATTATAGTCCTATTACTAATCGCCTTATCATTCGTTTGTTTAGGAATGATTGTTGTGCGTCATTCTATAAATAAGGCAACAGAAGCAGAGCATAGACGTTTAGCTTCCTTGTATAGACAATATATGCACCCTTGTGGCATTCTGTTTGAAAGAATGGTAAATGGTGTATGTAATGTAGAAATTTATAAGGCCGTTATGAAAGAGCTTTTGCCTAAATTGGAAAAGCACGGCGTTACAAAGGAACAATTGCGTACATGGAATGGAACAACTCCAATGCCAGTACTAACGGCGCAAGAACTTGAGAAAATTAAGGTAGAGGCAGAAAATGAGCTTGCTAAACAGGTTCGTTGCCTTGAAAATAATCTAAGTGCAATAGGTACAATTTCTGCATTAGCTCCATCATTAGGTTTGTTTGGAACTGTGTGGGGTGTGTTGCTATCTTTTATGAGTATGGCTGATGGATCTGGTGCCGCAATTATCACAAATGTAGCACCAGGTATTGGTGGAGCATTGTTAACAACGGTTATGGGCCTAATCGTCTCAATTCCTTCAACATGTGTATATAATTCACTTTGCACTAAACTACGAATATACACCGAGCAGGCTGAAGGTTTTGTAGATCGCCTTATTGCTGATATTTATTTAATCCATTCGCAAAAGGAAAATACAACTAATAAAGCTTTTGTTGCATTAGCTCCACAGTCTGTTCAATATGCCTCTGTAGATAATTATGAAGTAGGAGGCAGAGTATAATGCCACGTCGCCAAAAGGCTATGAAAAAGCCAATAGCGGAAATGAATCTTACTCCGCTTATGGACTTAACCTTCATATTGCTGATAACATTTATCATTACGTTTCCTTTGATTGAAAATGGTATTCCAATCAAACTTCCTCAAGGAAATGTTAAGCCACTAGATACTACGCAAACATCTGTCTCTGTATCTGTAGATAAAGATGGGCGTTTCTATGTCGGGGATTTAACTGTTACGCTAGATGAATTAAGGGAAGAGCTTAGAAAACGTAAAGAAGAATCAGCAGATTTACGCGTGATTATTCGCGGTGATGTTGCAGCACAATATGGTGCCGTAGCAGAGGTTGCAAAATTACTTAGCTCTTTAGGAATTAAAAATACTTCACTTGCATTACAGGAGTAGAGAGCAATGGACATTGTGCAGGTAAATAAAAAAGCCTACAAAATTTCCTTTTGGGTACACGTTTGTATAATCGTGATACTTCTTGTTGTCTCTATGATTAATGATTTTTCATGTCCTACAAAAAAACAAGAGGATTCTCTTGAGGTTGAGTTTACCGTTGATGTTTCAACACAAGATATAGAACAAGAACAACAAATCGATGATTTGGTTGCTCCGCCAGAAGTTGTTCCTATAGAAGAAGAACCTGCACCTATTCCTGTTCAACCAAAAGCTGATGAGCCAAAACCAGATAAACCAAAGCGCAAGCCTATTAAGATATCAGATAAGGTTGTGCATATAAATAAACCAAAGGTCAGAGAAGAACGACCAGCTCCTACTTCTACAAAAGAGAATAAGTTAACAGATGAGGAGATTAAGAAGCTTTTAGATATGGGAGCTAAGCCATCTGACCATACATCTGTGCCTGGCGAGCGTGAGCGTTGTTTCTCTATTATAAAAAATAAGCTCTATAGTGCATGGAGACGTCCTTCATTGTCGCCTACAGATGTTGCTAGTGCTGCAGAATTGACTATTTGGTTAGGTGATAAAGGAGTTATAAAAAAATACAAGTTGTCGCGTTCGTCTGGAAATCACGAGATGGATGCATCTGTAGAATCCGCAGCTAAGGCGGTTCGACGAATCCCCGAACTTACCCCTAGTTTTATTAGAGATTATAAAACTATAACAATTAATTTTGTTTTAGAATAAGGAGTTATAGTATGAATTTTAATCGTATAAAATTTTTAATTTTTGTTGTAATATCTGCAAGCTTGCTTTTTTCTTTTGCAAAGCAACCACCACCAGATTTTACATCTGCAGCGGCTCAATATGAGACAAATCTTTTAACAAAGCCTCAGCGAGATCAATTGCAGATTGAAATGATAAATCTGCAACGCGATATTATTGCTGCTCATCGAAATATTGATAAACTGCCTGAGGTTAAGGCTGCTAAGGATGACTTGGCTCGTCTGCGTGCAGAAAAAGCACCTCGCTCTGAAATTGTTGCAGCAAATTCAAAATATATGAACTTGAAGAATGCAGAGCAGAATAAAGACCCTATTCTTGTAAAGAAACTTGAGCGTTATAAGTATGTTGCAAAACTACTTGATTATGATAAATTACGTAATAAGGTAACTCGAGCACGTCTACCAGCTGAGGTTGTAGCAGAAAATCGTCCAGAGGTACAGATGGCGCGCCCAGTGTATGAAAAAATAGTGGAAAAAGAAGCTGCAGCAAAGGCCGCAGAAGAAGCTGCGCTTGCTAAAGAGGACATAATCCCACATAATGTTATAAAGCTTTTTGAAAATAACGAGGTAGCAGTAGCAGGAAAACGTGTGGCATGGTCTGAGTTGCCTAATGCACTTACTGAGCTTTACAAGCAAGAGCCAGAGCTTGAGCTACAAGTAGATGGTGAGGTTGAAACACCTGTATCAAAGTTGATGGAAATGATGAAGCTAGCACGTGAAGCTGGTTTTAAGGATGTTTCTATTCGTAAATTATTTTAATGAGGGCTTAAAAAATGTTTGAAAGTAAATTGACCATACAGCAACAAGAGTTTCGTTTTCGCGAGGCTCTTAAGGCAATTCCTGTAAAGAATACTCAAGCACGTGTGATAGAGAAGGATGAAGTAACTGGAGAGCTCCATATTAAAGTGGTACTTGTCTATAAGGGTTCTATTATGAATTTCCTTCGTCGCCTTTTGAAAGCAAATACAGAAAAGACATATGTACTAGATAAAATTGGTACTCAGGTTTATGAAATGGTAGATAATAAGAGCACATTTGAGCAGTTGATTGATAAATTCTGCGCAAAAGAAAAGCTAACCTTTTTTGAAGGCAGGGCATTGCTTGGTCAGTATTTTCAGACGCTTACTCGTCGAGGTATTATTGTGCCAATGTTGCCTCGAGACTAAATTGAATATTGAATTTTAATAAATTATTCTCATGACAGAAGAAAAGTATATAGTAGAGCCATTTGAAGGAAAGTCGCCTCGTGCAGATGCTTGGTTAGCACAGAATAGTGAGCATTCTCGTTCACGCATTCAAAAGCTTTTTGAGCAAGGAAATATTTTGTGTAATGGAGAGCCATTAGACACATTGTCTCACAGATTACAATTTGGTGAGTGCTATACAATTCGTGTCCCAGAGGCTGCATCTACAGGGATCCAGCCAGAAAATATTCCATTAGATATTTTATATGAGGACGATGCAATTGTTGTGGTAAATAAGCCACCTCAGTTAGTGGTTCATCCTGCACCTGGTCATGAGACAGGTACTCTTGTTAATGCACTTCTATTTCATTATCCAGGAATCTTCTCTATAGGCGGAGAGGACAGGCCAGGAATAGTTCATAGGCTTGACCAAGATACTTCTGGTGCACTGATTATTGCAAAGACAGATAAAGCAATTGCTGCGTTACAAGAAGCATTCCAAAAGAATGAGGTAAAGAAGACATATAAAGCACTTGTTCATGGTGTGCCTTATCCAATCGCAGGACGTATAGAGACAAATATTGGGCGTAATCCTCAAGATCGCAAAAAAATGTGCGTATTACAAGAGCAAGGGCGTAATGCAATTACAGAGTACACAACAGAGCGTGATTATGGAAATGCATCTCTTGTAAGCGTAAATATTGAGACAGGTCGTACACATCAGATTCGTGTACATATGAATTATTTAGGAAATCCTGTTGTTGGGGACCAAACATACGGAAGTTTACGTAGGGATATGCGTATGCCAATAAAGGTAAAACGCCAGATGCTTCATGCTGCACGCCTTGAATTTATGCATCCAGTGCGTAAGCGCGAGCGCATTGTCGTGGAGGCTCCTCTTCCAGAAGATATGCGCACCCTCATGGATGCACTAAAGTCCTAAATTCGTGGTGTGTCACCGAATTTAGGACTCGATATCAGATTTTTGAATGGGATAGTATTATTCTATTGGTGAACCACCAAAAGCAGTGAATATTGCTACTGCTTGCTCGGCAAGTGCCTGTTCATGCAAAATAATAGAACGCTTTGCATTTAAGTAGTTGCGCTGATGTGTAAGCACAGTAACAAAATCAGTTTCGCCTTGCTCATAAAGTAGTTGAGAAGCAGTTACACATTCCTCATAATATTTTAGTGCTTCGTTAAGCTTTTCTTTGCGCTCATATTCGTGAGAATAATTGCTTAGAGCTGTCTCTGCTTCTGTTATTGCCTTAATAACAGTTTCTTCATACTTTAGAAGTGCTTCGTTTGCTCTTTCTTCAGCAGCCTCTTGCGCAGCCTTAAGCTTGCCGCCCTCAAATAGTGGGATGTTGATGCGAGGACCAAAGCCTGCTGTGCGTAGACCATCTGACCAGCTGGATAGTGAGTCGGCAGAAGCACCAATACTTGCACTGATTGAAATTTGAGGGAAACGATTAGCCTTTGCTACACCAATGCGTGCTGTAGCTGCATTTAGAGCTTCTTCTGCCTGGCGAATCTCAGGTCTGCGCTCTAGCAAGCTTGCAGGAGTGGAAGAAGGGCAAAATCCGTTTTTAGGAACTGCTGCCTTCTCTTTTAGCAGATCAGTATATTCTCCAGGATATTTTCCAAGCAGTTGCTCAATTAAGTATTGCTGTGCATTAAGCTTTGCTACCATATTTGGCAGCTCTGCCTCAGCTGTGCGTACTTGAGCCTCAGCTGCAATGACATCAATACCTGTTGTAAATCCTGCATTGCCCTTTGCACGAGCAATCTCTGTGGATTGCACTTGAAGTGCTAGGTTTGTTTCAGCAATCGCATATTGTGCTTGGAGTGAACGGTAGTTGAAATAAGCACGTGCGACCTCAGAGCAAAGAATAAGCTTTGCATCTTTTACTGAATAGCCAGCAGCATTTAGCTCTGCTGTTGCTGCTTCTACTGAGCGACGATTTGCTCCGAAGAAATCAAGTACCCAAGCTGCAGAAGCGCCAACGCTATAGCTTTCGCCAGATGAATCAGGATTCCAACGCTTCTCACCTGTGCCACTACTTGTAGCAGAAAGTGTAGGGTAG
>JAGCJJ010000102.1 GCA_017648065.1 Kiritimatiellia bacterium
AACATATATTGACAATTATGCTTTTAATAGTAGCAATGGATATCTTTCTGGAGATGTTGTCTTTGAAGAAGGAAGTATACTTACTTCATTAGGTCAGCAATGCTTTCAAAACAGTAAAATTACATCCATTAATTTAAATGTTTGTAAAGAATTAAAAACAATAGGTTCACAAGCCTTTACTGGGTGTTCAAATTTAAAATCAATTGGAACTGGAGAAATTCCTGCCTCTGTTACTTCTTTTGGAGGTAAAATATTTAATGGATGCAGTGCATTAACACAGGATATTTACAGTGCTGCAAGATTTGATTTTTCAGGATCGGAATTATTTAAAAATTCCGGAGTAACTTCGGTAGTATTTACAAATGTTTATGGTTCTGTCGGAGCTTATTGTTTTGAGAATACAAAATCGCTTAAAAAGGTTGTTTTAAATTCATCTATTACTGGATTTTCTCAACAGGCTTTTTCTGCTTCCTCTATAGAAACATTAGAACCTAAGAAATTCCATAATTTGGCAAATTTCGGTAGTACAGTTTTTTCTGGTTCAAGTAATTTATCTTCGCCTTTAGATTTTAGCAAATCAACTTTTACATCAATTCCTTCACATGCATTTGCTACATGTAATTCACTAACAGAAGTTAGATTTCCTGCAACGGTTACTTCTGTAGGTTCTTATGCATTTAAACTGGTAAAGAAAGCAGATTATTATTTTTATGGGAACCCACCAAGTGTAACTTCTGGTTCTTTTCAAGCTTATGATGGTAAAACAAGATGTAACTTTAAAGTTTTCCCAGAAAATGTTGTAGCTTGGACAAATAATACAGTTGCAAATTACACATTTACTCCACTTAGTGAAGTAAATGATTCTGAAAAGACAGTAGAATATTGCTATCCGGAAAATTCAAAGGTATTAGGTAAGATAGCTCTGGGAACTTCACCTGTTGGAACACATTGGCTTTCATTAGTTCGACCAGAATGCACTTCTATCATTATTAAATAATTTTAATTGTTAACTTAATCGGTGTAGTATTTAATCCACCGAATAACATGAGCCGCATAGAGTTGGAATTTTTATTTCTGGCACTAAGCGGCTCTTTTTTTACTTTTAGCCACAGGTTTTACCCAATTATCACTTTAGCATGAATATATGTAAGCAAGAGTGTTGGCAATTTATTTTTTATGCTGTCTAATAATATTACCCCATATGGAGGTTTAGTTTTCTTTTCAAATTTTCTTAAAGTAAGTGGTATTTATAAGATGATGATAGAAGATTGTCCTTTTGAATATACAAGTAATAATTCACCTCAACCAGAGAATCTAATTGGAACAATTATTTGCTCAATTATATGTGGGTGTAAACGTTTTTCACATATAAATCATTTTCGCAATGATTCTGCAATACCAAAATTACTTGGGTTCGAAAAAATCATTTCAGAAGATTCTGTCAGAAGAGCATTAAAAAACTGCAATCAGCAAAAACTAGACGAATGGTTAACAAAATACGAACAATTTATTTATAAATTCCTGATAAAATACGACTATATAATTGATATTGGATAACACTATAAAACCTATTTATGGACATCAGGAAGGTGCTGAAATTGGATATAATCCTTCAAAACAAGGTCGTCCAAATTTAAACTATCATTCGTATTTTATCGGAGCCATTAGGTTAGTTTTAGGTATAGATGTGTTGCCTGGAAAACAAAGTAGCAGTACACATGGAATCCAATCTTTATTAAATTTCCTAGATACTGAACCTACGGAAAATCATCCAAGACTTGTAAGGGGAGATATTGGATATGGTAACGATAAAATTATGTCTGAATTAGAAAAAAGGAATATAAAATATTTATTCAAATTAAAACGCACTACTAAAGTATCCAATAAATTTAAAGAATTGTTAAAAGAACAATGGTCAGACTGTGGCGCTAGATGGTCTTCTATAGAAACAACTATTAAGCTTAGTGGATGGGAAAAAGAAAGAAAAGTACTTTTTGTTCGTCGACCTATTGAAATAGAAGAACCAGTAATTGAAAAAAAATCAAGAGGGCGGCCAAAGAAAGAAATACCTATTCAAATTGAATTTGATTTTTTTATTGATAAGAAAATTAACACACAATGGGAATACTACATATTAATAACGAATGATCTAGTATTAAATAGATACGAACTTACAAATTTATATAGAGAACGAAGTGATTGTGAAAATAATTTTGATGAATTAAAAAAACAATGGGGATGGAGTGGTTTTATGACAAAAGACATCAAATCAACAAGAATAATAGCTAGATTAATAGCAATAATTGTAAATTTATGGAGCGTATTTTGTCGGTTGGCGAATCCTAATAAACATATTGAACCGGTCACATCGAGACCAATATTATTATATATAAATGCTAGATTGACAAATAGTGGTAGAAAAACGAAAATCAGGTTGTTTTCAACTCATGCGCAAGCATCTGAAATACAAAAGGTTTTAAGCAAAATAAACAAAATTTTAAATGGTATTTTAACTAAATGCGGAGCAGTTGAAAAAATACACATTGGGAAGAGATTTTACACTATGCTTTTAGTAAATGGTTGAATGAAAATAAATCATTTTTCTTAAAACCTGGCAGCCAATTATTATTACCGTTTTAGAAAATTATAAAAAATATAAATTTATTCAAAAAATCAAAAAGACAAAAACCTACTAATTTTATTACGATTTTTGTAGGTTATAATTTTCAACTGCCGAATTTAGGATGAATGATTTATTTCTTTAAGGAGCAAGGTCCGTTGACGCAGCCTCCTGGGCAGCACATAACCTCTAGGAAGTTTCCTGGAAGCTTGCCTGCCGCATAGAGCTTAAGGATAGAAATAGTTTTCTTTTCTATACCGTTAATTGCTTTAGCATCAAGCTTGAAGTCATCCTTGAAGTTGCCAAGCTCGTTTACTACGGCTTGTGTTACGCCACTGCTCTTTGCAAATCCTCTTGCATCAGAAATAGCAGCTCGAGGAAGCTTCATAGGCTCACAAGCGATAATATCAATTCCAGAACCAGCAAGCATGCCGAGTAGCTCCTCGAAGCTTAGAACGAAATCAATATTATTTCTTGCGCCTTCAATGCGTTTAGCAACACAAGGACCAACGAATACGACCTTGCAGCCAGGATGCTCCTTACGTGCAATCTCAGCAGCCAATACCATTGGGCTTGGAGTATGTGAAACATACTTCATTAGCTCAGGGACAAACTTTCTAACTAGCTCAACATATGCTGGGCAGCAGCTTGTTGTCATGAGCCTTTCGCCTGCAAGCATCTTCTCCTTAAACTCCTCAGCCTCTCTTGCTGTGGTCTCCTCAGCACCAATAGCAACCTCCATTACATCAGTAAAGCCAAGCTTACTTACTGCTGTAAATAGCTGCTCGATGGAGCCAGCAATCTGTGGCTCAATAGCTGGAGCTATCATAGCAACAACCTTCTCTCCGTTCTTTATTGCCTTCATTACATCAAGCATTTGAGAACGCTCTAAAATTGCGCTAAATGGACATTTTGAGAAGCAGTTGCCGCATGAGATGCATTTTTCCATATCGATGCGTGTGTGGCCGTCTGGATCCTTATGAATTGCTCCTGTAGGGCAAGCCTCCTCACAAGGCACAGTAGTCTTCACAATAGCATGATAAGGGCAAACAGTTGTACATTTGCCACAGTTTATGCACTTACTATAATCAATTGTTGATACCTGATTAACAATTGAGATAGCTCCCTTAGGGCAGCTGTACATACAAGGACGATTTAAGCATCCACGGCAGTTTGGAGTAACGATAACTCTTGCACTAGGGCAGCCTGAGCAACCTGCCTCACAAACAGAAAGAGGAATTGTTTCAGCAACATTTACTGGTGTCTCACGCTCTATAGCTTCTCTATAATAGGAGGCTAGAGTACGAGCCTCATCGGTTTCCTCCTCACAGGAGAAGCCCAATAGACTCATAAGGCGATACTTGATTACTGCACGGTCATGGTAGATGCAGCAACGGCTTGATTGTCCAAGACGAGGACGCATTTCCACTGCAAAACGGTCAAGATCTGTTTCAAGCGTACCATTATTAAAGGCACGCACGAAACGAATCATTAGCTCACGTCTTACAAATACTGAACCATTAGCCATCAATTATTCCTCAATAAGAGCGCGCATTGCGTCGTAAATCTTCTCTGGAGTAGCCTTCTCAATAACTTTGCCGTTTAGCTTTACATATGGAGCACCTGAAAGTTCCTTGTCATTGCAAAGACCCATGCATGGAAGAGCTCTAACCTCAGCAAGACCACGTAGCTCAGAAGGCATCTCGTTCTCAATGTTTAGTAGGTTGTTTGCACCTAGCATATAGCAAGTTGTTCCGCTGCAAATTTCAAGTGTCATTTTTTTCATTTTTTTCTCCTTTGTTAAAAGAATGTTATTTCAGTTTCCTTACGAAAGTTTTGATTTAAGGCAGCACACATACGACGGATTACTCCGCGACGAAGCTCTAAGTCCTGTGGAAGGTTTGGATCTTGGTGTGCTTCATTTACCTTAGTTCCAACTACAAATTCTATTTTATCATGCTCTAGCATCATTTCGATAATTTTTCGAGCAGCTGTAGGCAGGTCTTCAACAGATTCGTTGTTTTCTAGAGCCTTGCAAACTCGTGTTAGCGTTAGAATTCCCTCAGTAACAAGAGCTACTCCAGGGAGCCTTCCTGCCGGAGGAAGCTTGTCGCTAAGCTTAAGCTTTGTTAGGTCAATTTGAACCTTTCTATCTACAATTCGCTCAAGAATATTAGCTGTTGTTCCTCCACAAATGATTGTGTGGTCTTCACCTAAATCGGCGTGGCTAGCAAAAATATTATCGTGCTCCTTATGGTATGGAGGTCCTGTTAGAATACGCATTACACGAGGCTTTCTCATGTATATAACCATGCATGAGATATCGTCCTTACAGATATTCTGAGAAATTCCATATGCTTTGTAAGCGATAGAGCGAGCTAGCGTATATGAGGAAATACTTGGATTACGAGAAATTCTTTCTTGAGCATATTCCATTTCTCCACAGCGACGCCATCCAAAACGATATTGTGGCCCTTCGCCTAGACCGGATTGAGTTACGCCGTCTGAGCAAACAATTAATCGGTCTCCTGGCTCAAGCTTTAATTCATAGCACTCTACCTGACGATCTGGCCAGTATTTTGAAACTATAGTCTCATGCTTTAGTGGCTGAACCTCTTCTGTGCCACGAAGCTGAATATATTGAGGGTTACCCATTTCAATAATTTTAGTTATACCGCCAAGACGAATATCAATCATTGAAAATGTGGAGTAGCTAATTTTTCTTAGTTCGCAAACAGGAAGAGAGTCCATAATTGTTTCTACAGATTGAAGTGTATCCATATTTGACTGTAGATAACGAAGAGCCATCGTAGTTGTCATATTTGCTAGCACATGAGCCTTAACTCCACTACCAAGCCCATCAGAAAGAACTGCTAGATAGCGATTCTCATCCTTTAGAACCTTGTACTGGATGTCATCTCCACATGCTGCTTGACCTGTTTTTGTAAGCTGGAAGGACTCCATCTCAACGAACAACTGCGAACCCATTATTTTCCTCCGCGGCGCTCGTATGTACCTGCGATTTCATTAAGCAAAATTTCTGTATCTGCTACGTGCTCACCGAAGAGACGAGCTACCTGTTGAACAGTTAGAACGTTTTTGCGGATAACCTCACGAGCCTTTTCTGCAATCTGCTCGCGCTGTAGCTCGTTCTTTGTGATGTCCTGAATAACTGCGCCTGCAGATTTCCCTCGTGCGATAGAGAATACGCTAATATTTACGATTTTGTCGTTAAATTTCTGGTTGAACTTTTCAATTTCTCCACCGTTACTAATAACGCTAGCGAATAAATCAGAGAAGCCTGGTAGTGTACTATCAATAGGGATTGAATTTAGGTTTCCGATAGTGTCGTATACCTCTGTCATTTCACTCATTGCAGCAAAGTTACGATTGCATTCACAAATTTCTAGGTTTTCATCAACCATAACAACAGCAGCTGGAATAAAGCGAATAAGAGCACTACTTGTGCGCTCAAAATTCTTACGTAGGTATGTGTGGCACATTGCTGCTTCTGCTTTTTGGGAAAGAAGAGCAGCTGCGAATTCGCGGCAAGTGCTATATCCACAAGCACCACAATTTAATTCGTCCTCTTGGGAGTATTTTCCTACTTTTGTTAAAGCAATAGTTAGTTCACGCTCGGAGTGGCGGTTTTCTGGAAGTGGTTCTGCCTTAAAGTTGCCAACAAAGGAGCCTGTTACATTACGCTTTGAGCTTGGCTCCATCGTACTGATTTTGTCTGTCTCTGCAATAACATCAAGGCTTCCTGCAAAACCAGCAGGGATAACTGGTCCATTGATGCAGCCTCCAGGGCAAGCAAGAGCTTCAAGGAATAGCTTACGCTTACCTCTTGTTCCATTGTAGGAACGTAAAATTCTATCTAAATTATCTAGTCCTGAAACGGAAATGTAGCGAACGTCTACATTTTCATCACGGAGGGTATCGTTCATTCCGCCCTCAATAGCATAGAAGCGACCCTCTTCTGCGCTTTCTGTAATTAGAGGAGATTCCTCTAATGCAGCTGGAACGATACCATTTTCATCTAAAAGCTCCTCAAGAACAGCAAAGGTTATTGCCAAAGAAAGGATATCTGGATTGCGGTCTGCTTCATTCTTCTTTGCAGCACATGGACCAATAAAGATAACCTTTGCATCCTCTCCAAATTGCTCCTTAAGAATGCGACAATGAGCTAAAATAGGGGAGTAGAGAGGAGTTATATTTTCTGTGTACTGAGGAAGATATTTTCTAATGTAATCAACACAGGCAGGGCAAGCGCTAGAAATAGCTAGGCCGAGATCAGTTTTCTTTAAAAACTCAGCAGTCTGATGACTAACAGCTTGCGCGCCTATAGCGGTTTCTGCGACTCCAGCAAACCCAAGCTTCTTAAGAGCTGTAGCTAGCTGACCAATCGTTGTACCTGGGAAATATGCAGTAAAGCTAGGAGCAATAGATGCATAAAGCTTAGCATTTGTTCCTAGTAATTGTTGTAAGCGTGGAAGATCACGGCGAATTTTCTTTGCATGAGAAGGGCAAACCTTAACGCACTCTCCACAAGAAACGCAATTTTCAGGGATAACGGAAGCCTTGCCATGTACAATTCTAATTGCTTTACAATGACAATGACGGACGCACTTGTAGCAGTCCTGGCATTCATTCTCGATGGTATATACTGGAGTCGTAGTTATCATTTTTATTTACTCTATTATTTTGCAGGGAAATGAGATTCCAAGATATCCTGCATCACACCGGCATTTACGTGTTTGTAGATTTTATCGTCAATAACAACGACAGGACCATCAGGGCAATTGTTGGTGCATAATCCACCAGCTAAAACAATGTCTACCTCGTCCTTAAGTCCACGTTTAGCGATAAAGTCTTCAGCAATTTTCACATTGTCAGCATTGCCTCTAGCGAAGCAGCTACTGCCAATGCAAATAGTCATCTTAACGCAACCCATTTGAGCCTCCTAATTATAGGCAAGTAGAGTCTATGCAAGGTGGTTCTTCGTTTAGAACAGCAAAGCGGCTGTCAGAAGGAATGTTTTCTCCACTCCAGTTTAGGATTCTTACAACGCCGCACTTCTTTAGTGTATCAGCAATGCCAGCTACATCCTTATGAGGAACGCAAAGAATAGCTGTCTTAGCACCAAGACGAGGAAGAAGGTTCTTCATCTTGTCTAATTCGAAAACATCAAAGAAATCAGACTTAACAGCTGTCTCGCTAAATGCTGCGATAATCTTTACTGCTTGACCAGCAAAATTAGGCTGTTTAGCTAATGCTTCACCAATTACACCTTTAAAAATAAAAACTGTATCCTCCACATTGCCTGTGAACTCGTAGTCTTCTTTTCTTACTTGAGAAATGCGCTCTAGAATATCCATTTTCGTTTTCCTTTTTTTAAAAATCAAGCTGTTGAAACCGAATTCTGCTTTTACAGAACCGGTTTCAACAGTAGAGAAGTTATTTATGTTAGATTATTTGCCGTAGTATGCAGCCAAATAGATCTCTTTGATTTCGCTAATTAGTGGGTAGCGAGGGTTTGCACCTGTGCACTGGTCGTCATAAGCCTTCAAGCTTAGCTCGTCCAAGTTAGCTAGGAACTCTTCCTCTGTGATACCCTTAGCATCGAACCAAATCTTCATTGCGCTTGGGATATCAAGCTCCTTCTTTAGCTCATCAATCTTGTCTAGAAGAGCTGCTACTAGCTCATCATCATCCTTACCTGCTAGGCCGATGTAGCGAGCAACTGCTGCGTAGTCTGCCTTTGCATTAGGGTGGTGATACTGAGGGAATGCAGCCTGCTTAGTCATGCAATCAACAGCATTGAACTTAATGATGTAGTTGATTAGGAATGAGTTTGCTAGACCATGTGGAACGTGGTACATACCACCTAGCTTATGAGCCATTGAGTGGCACAAGCCTAGGAATGCGTTAGCGAATGACATACCAGCCATTGCAGAAGCATTGAACATGTGCTCACGTGCAACCTCGTTCATTGGGCCATTCTTGTAGCACTCAGGTAGGTGCTTGAAGATTAGGCTTACTGCCTCGTTAGCTAGAGCGTTGCAGTAGTCGCTCTGCATGCAAGAAACGCGAGCCTCAAGAGCATGAGTTAGAGCGTCCATACCAGAGATTGCTGTTAGACCCTTTGGAAGCTTCATTGTTAGCTCTGTATCGATGATAGCCATTGATGGAGTTAGAGCGTAGTCTGCTAGAGGGAACTTCTGGTTTGTCTCTTCGTCTGTGATAACAGCGAATGGTGTAACCTCAGAACCAGTACCAGCTGTTGTTGGAACAGCAACGAACATAGCCTTGTTGCCTAGAGGCTTAATCTTTACGATACGTTTGCGGATATCCATAAAGCGCATTGCGATATCCTCGAAGCTAACCTCTGGCTGCTCGTACATTAACCACATAATCTTAGCTGCGTCGATTGGAGAACCACCACCAACAGCGATGATAACGTCAGCGTCGAAGCTCTTTAGCTGCTCAAGACCCTTCTTAGCAAGCTGGATTGTTGGATCTGGAGTAACGTCGCTGAATACGTGTGTTGCGATACCCATGTCAGTAAGAGTCTGAATCATAGGTGCTAGCATACCTGTTGAATATAGGAACTTATCTGTAACGATAAATGCACGCTTCTTACCTGCTAAGTCACCGATAGCTGTGCATAGGCAGCCATACTTGAAGTAAATCTTAGAAGGAATCTGGAACCACAACATATTTTCTCTCCGTTTGGCAATTGACTTGATGTTTAATAGATTCATTGGACCTACGTTCTCAGAAACGTAGTTTCCGCCCCAGCTTCCGCAGCCAAGTGTTAGGGATGGGTTCATTGCAAAGTTGTACAAATCACCGATAGCACCCTGAGAAGCAGGAGAGTTAATTAGAACGCGGCTAGCCATAGCCTCATGACCGAAGTCACGGATGCGCTGCTCGTTCTGTGTGTTTGTGTAAAGAACTGCTGTGTGGCCAAGACCATCGTATGCAAGTAGTGCCTTAGCGTTAACAAGAGCCTCCTCGTATGTTTCAGCCTTGTATAGAGCAAGAGTTGGAGAAAGCTTCTCACGTGAGAATGGAACCTCTGGACCGATGCCCTTAACCTCAGCGATAAGAACCTTTGCTGTAGCAGGAATCTTGATGCCAGCCATCTCTGCGATTGTAGCAGCAGACTTACCTACGATATTTGGATTTAGCTTGCCATCAATCTGGATAACATTACCAACAGCCTTAGCTTCCTTAGCGTTTAGGATATAGCCACCACGCTTAATGAACTCCTTCTTAACCTCATCGTAGATTGAAGCCATAACAGTTACAGACTGCTCAGATGCGCAAATCATACCGTTATCGAATGTCTTAGAAAGAAGAACGGAGCTAACAGCCATCTCAATATCACATGTGTCATCAAATACAACTGGTGTGTTACCTGGACCTACGCCAACAGCTGGTGTACCGCTTGAGTAAGCAGCCTTAACCATGCCTGGACCACCAGTAGCAAGAATTAGGGATACGTCCTTGTGACCCATTAGGTAAGCACTCATTGCAACAGTTGGTTCTTCAATCCAGCTGATGATATCCTCTGGAGCACCAGCCTTAACAGCAGCATCTAGAACAATCTTAGCAGCTAGGCATGTGCACTTCTTTGCACTTGGGTGTGGGCTGAATACGATACCATTACGTGTCTTTAGGGAGATAAGAGCCTTAAAGATAGCTGTAGATGTTGGGTTTGTTGTAGGAACGATACCTGCGATAACGCCGCGTGGCTCTGCAACCTTAATCATACCTGTTGCATCGTCTGTCTCGATAATTCCGCAAGTCTTTAATGGTAGGTACTTGTTACAGATATACTCTGAAGCAAAGTGATTCTTGATAATTTTATCTTCAACAACGCCTCTGCCTGTCTCCTCAACAGCCATCTGTGCTAGTGGGATACGCATTGCGTTTGCAGCAAGAGCAGCAGCGCGGAAAATCTTGTCAACCTGCTCCTGTGAGAAATTTGCAAATTCCTTTTGAGCCTTATGAACCTTAGCAACTAATGCGTCTACTAAAGCCTTCTCTTCTGCCTCTTTTACCTCTGGGGCGATCTCTTTGGATGTCTTGCTTTTTTTGTCCATGTTTATTTTCCTCAACAATTTTGGGGATTATATTTTTTTGTCCTTATGCCCGATAGAATTTATCAAAAAATTAAGCTTTGGGCGATGCTTATTTTGTTCAAACGATATTTTTTTATCTATTGAGCGCTTTATTATACAATAAATCTATTAGCGATTACAAGCAGAAAAATGCGAAATCAATATTTTTTTATCTATTTAACCAAAATTTTAGTTTTCTGATGTCATCCTCTTTTCAAAACGAAAGAATCCAGATGTATTTATATCCTTGAATTCATTTGTTAAATCATGCTCTTCACGGTGATGCTCACAGTAGAATTCAACAACCTTGAAACCGCATTTATTAATATAGAAGTGAATGTTCCTTCTTTCAAAATAAGGTGTATGTGTTTCCCAAATCTCCGCGTTTGGATACTGTTTTTCTATTGCTAACCATGCACTATATCCTAGTTTTTTATTGACGTGTTCATTAAAAATAAAAAGCAATTCTAACGAATAGCGCTTTTCTGTATTAGTGGCAGGTCTACGAATTACTGCACCACCAACAGGCGTTTTATCAAGCATTATGGCCCATGCTTCTGTATTAGTGTCCTTAATGGTATGTGCAATATCATATTTAGGTGGAATAGGAGCTGCATCCTCTACATCAAAGCGATTAATAACGGCAGATTTAAATGATTCATGCATTTTTTCTTGAAATGTGTCTATTTCAGAAACATCAAGCCTTTTTAGTTTTATATTCATAATGTAGAATCCTTACTTATTAACTTAAAAAAAATCTGCGATACATTAACTAGGTTTTGTGAAATAGCATTTTATCATTTTGGCAAGGTTTAAGCTATAGGTGTAATAAAAAGAGGGAGAGCGAAACGGCTCTCCCTCCTTACAATATATTACTGTTTAACTATATTCGCTTATCGAACGATAATTAGTGTTGAAAGAGGAGCCAAGAAAGGCTCTACAGCACCAACGTAGTTAGGGTATCCACCGACGGATGCAGTGAACGGCCAATCAAGCTTTGTTGCTCTCATGCGATATTCATCAGCATCGCCTGGCTTTGTTGATATAAAGCGTGGTGCCGCATTTATTTCAAAGCAATCAGTTGGCTCAAGATTGAATGAGTAGCCGTTGAGATTTACAGCGGATCCACCAGAAACAGCAGAAGCTAAATATACATTGTTGTTGAATGTTGATTCGCTCTTGAATGTTGAATTAAAATTACCACTGCTGAATGTTGGGCTTTCATTGAATAGAATTCCATCTTCAGCAAGGATGATAAGATTATCGTAAATATTTGGAGCCCATTCTACTCCGTTATATGTAGGTTTTATTAGTATAAATGAGGAAGAACCAATGACAGTATTATGGTGAATATCTGTGTCCCTGTGTAGTCCATTGTCATTTTTTGTTATGAAAGGCTCACCTGTGCTTGTAATAAATTTATTGTATGCGATTTCAGAGTATTGTAACTCATTGTAATTTCCATCCTCATTATTTGATTGAATTGAGCGGCATTCATACATTGTGTTTGAAGTGAATGTATAGAAGCTGGCATCTCCCTTTACTGGAGCAAACATAACATAGCAATTAGTGAATACATTATTTCTAATTATTGGTTCAATACCTGTCCAAATAGCTCTTAGGAATTTACCATTGTCTGTGCAACCTTCAAATGTGCAATTTTCAATAAGAAGATATTCTCCCTTATCCTTATCGTGTTCGCCAGAGTCACATGCAATAGCCCAAGACTTAGGTACACCGCCAGTTGTTCCGCCTTCTACACGGAAACCACAATTTTTAATTGTTGTGTTGCTTCCATTGGAGTTAATAACTCTTCCGTTCCATCCAATAGAATCGCCAGAATGCTCTGGGTTTAATTTTCCGTACCATACAAAGTTCAATTCGGAAATTGTTGTGCCAAAAACATCTATATCAATATCAATAATGCGAGGATTCTTCACAATGCTATCAAGAGAGTGGCTGATAACAACTTTTGGATTACCAAAATCACCCCATGATGTGATTGTTGTATTATCTTCTAAGATGTAAATTAAATCATCAGCTGTGTTAATCTCATAAACTCTGTCATCGCCGCCACGTACATATACTGTTTCTCCTTCAGCACAAGCGCTTACTGCCTTTGCAATTGTGCGATAAGGATTTTGCTCTGAACCATCTCCATTTGGAGCTGCCAAGGAATCTACATATGTAGCATTACGTCTGATCTTTAAAACTACTGATGTAAGGTTTGCAATAACCTCTTTGCCTGTGGCAGAGTCAGTAGCTTTAACTGTTGGAGTGAAATCGCCGTATTGAGGATATGAGTAAACAGCAGTTGTATCTTCACCTGTATAGTCATACTCACCATCGCCATCAAAGTCCCAACTAAATGTTACTGCTCCAACATTTAGAGCATATGAAACATTAAATGTAATTTCTGTTTGAGGAGAAAAAGACTCAGCTTCAGCAACGAATGAGCTAATGTCAAATAATTCACCTTCTGAACCAGCGTCAGCAATTGGCTCCTGGGCGCCGATATATGCAGGCTCTCCAGCTACAGGAGAACCAATGCCATTTGCCCAAGAATATACAAGTGAATTTAAGCGATAATAATCCTCAGAAAAGATATCTTCGGTTTCAATAAAATTAGGAATTACTTGTAGCTCAATATTGTTGTCAATATAAAGACCTACAGAATCAGGGGAGTCAGCTTCAAGCTTATAGTGTGCAAGCTGTTCAGGAGCAGAACCACCATTAAATGCAGGAGCTATCCAAGCATTATTATTGAAGGTGGAGCCTGCATTAAAGGTTGTTGGTTTTGTTGAGCCAACACTGGCATCTCTTTCTGAAATAACAACGCTGTTTTTATCTGTCAGGATAATTAAGTTGTTGTAGATAGAAGGAGTCCATGTTAATTCCCAGCCTTGTTCAACAGCAACAAATGCCTTTCCTCCAATAATTGTGTTATGGTGAATCTTTGACTGTTTGATACCATGCTCATTTTTATGGATGAACGGAATGCTGTCATCGTCGCATACAAAGATATTGTAAGCAATTTCAATATTGCTATGTTCTTTATAGTTTTCACCATTACTATAAATTGGTTCTCTTGCATTTATAACGCGATTTGAAATGAAATGACCATCAGCTGCATACTGAATTGACCAGTAAATGCGTTGGCAATTTTCAAAAATGTTAGAAATCATTTTTGCCTTCTCGCCTGAAGAAATAGCTCTGCCGTCATATCTTGCTACATTTTTGAAATAGCAATTTTGGATTACCATATTGTAAGCCTGATCATAGCGATTGCCGTGTTTTGCTTCGCAATGAATCATTGCAGTACCACCGTAATCCCAATTAGTGACTTTTTCATTTTGAATAAATTTGCAGCTGTCAATTGTACAGTCGCCACCATAAATACCAATAATTCTTCCGCTTTTGCCAAGAGAAGCCTTTTTAGTGTTATTATCAACAAGAGGATAGAATTCAATATCTCTGATTGTTACAAAGTCAGCATTGTCTTCAACCATAATAACAACTGGGGTAGCAACTGATTCACTTAATGCCATATCCAGGTGTACCTTAGGATTATCAAAACCAGGCCATTTGCAAATAGTTAAATTTGCTGCTGTAATAGAGATTAAGTCATCAGCAGTTCTAATATAGTATTGTGAAGCATCTCCACCTTTAACAAAAATAGTGGAAGATGATTCATCTGAAGCATATTGAGCATTTGCTGCTTCAACAGCTGCTTTAATAGATGTGAATGGAGCTGCTTGTGAGCCAGTAGCAGTAGCACTGTCAGCATTTGCATCAACATAGTAATCTGCAGCAAGAGCAGCTATGCATGAAAGCATCATAGATGCGATAGATAGTAACTTTTTTATAATCATTAACCTTGTTGTATGGTTTATTATGTTTATATATTGGTATAAATAGTAAATTATATGTGTAAAAATAGAATGAAAATACAAACTTAGCAGTATAACTTTCCCAACATAATAATATTACACAATCATACATAAGATTAAGTCAATAATATAGTACTATTTTTTTTGCCTAAAATGTTGATTTTGTAGGAGGTGCAGGATTGTAGAGCTGGTGTCTAAATAACAAGTAAAAGTTGTGGCTAAGTGTGCGAAAAAAAGGATGCAGAGGGAGCAAAGGGATGCGGAGGAGCACTGAACTTGCTTAATTCTTTGCTTGATATGGGGCATGGCGACGTCTGACCACCCCAAAATAAAGAATTCTATACCTTTTTCAGCACTTTTAGTCATCTTGCTCACGCCCAAAAGTAGTTTTCTGCTTAAAGATGTGTGCAAATGCGGTTGAATTTATTTTTTTATGTTTGTTGAAATAAGCAAGGGCTTTTGCTATAATTACTAAGTAATTATATAAATGAGGTTTAATATTATGAATGCAAATAATGTAGTTGATATCTACGATAGTACGCTCCGTGATGGTGCCCAAGCTGTTGGCATCACATTCTCTCGTACTGGTAAATTGAATTTTGCACATCAGCTTGATGAGCTTGGTGTGTCATATATTGAAGGCGGATATGCTGGCTCTAATGAGTCAGATATGCAGTTTTTTAGCGATATTAAAAAAGAAAATCTGACAACAACAAAGATTGTTGCCTTCGGATCTACACGCCGCGCTGGTATTAAGGCAAAGGATGATCAATTTACAAATGCATTTCTAGCTGCTGAGACAGAAATCTGTTGTCTCTATGGTAAAACATGGATGCTCCATGTTACAGATGTGTTGAAGACAACTGCTGAAGAAAATTACGATATGATTTGCGATACAATCACATTTCTTCGTGAGCATGGTCGCCGCGTTTTCTTTGATGCAGAGCATTTCTTTGATGGCTATAAGAATAATCCTGAATTTGCGATGAAGATGCTTCAGGCAGCAGCAAGCTCAGGAGCTGAAAATATTACTCTTTGTGATACAAATGGTGGCTCACTTCCTCATGAAATTTTTGAAATTTCTCAAAAGGTAGTGGCAACATTCCCAACGTTGCAAATTGGTATTCATGCCCATAATGATTCTGGGCTTGCAGTAGCAAATTCAATTGAGGCAGTGCGTGCAGGTGCTCGCCTTGTTCAGGGTTGCATCAATGGCTATGGTGAGCGTACAGGTAATGCTAATCTGACAACAATCATTCCTACGCTTGAACTAAAGCTTGGTATGCCTTGTATTACGGAGGGACACCTTGCCGGTCTGCGCCCAACATCGCTTTATGTTGATGAGCTTGTAAATCAAAATCCATATTTGCGCGCACCATATGTTGGTGAGGCATCTTTCAGCCATAAGGCAGGTGCTCATGTTGCAGGTGTTCAGCGTAATCCAAAAACATTTGAGCATATTGACCCAACGCTTGTTGGTAATGAGCGTCGCATTCTGGTAAGCGAATTGTCAGGTGGCTCTAATGTGCTTTATCGCATGAAGCAAATGGGAGCAAGCTTTGAGGATGTAAGCAAGGATGATGTTAAGGCAGTTCTCGCAGAAATCAAAGCAAAGGAAAATCTTGGCTATACATTTGAATCAAGCGATGCCTCATTTAAGATGCTTGCACAGAAAATTCTTAAAAAGCATAAGGCATTCTTTGAGCTTGAAGGTTTCCGCGTAATTGTTGAGAAGAATGGAATGCAGCAGCCTTGTATTTCTGAGGCAACAATTAAGGTGAAGGTAAATGGTGTGACTGAGCATACTGCTGGTGAGGGAGAGGGTCCTGTTGAGGCTCTTGACGTAGCATTGCGTAAGGCTTTGTCTCGCTTCTATCCTGAGATTGCAGATGTTGTCTTGAAGGACTATCGTGTGCGTATCCTTGATCCTGAGGAGGCAACAAAAGCTATTACACGCGTGCTTATCGAATCCTCAGATGGAAAATCTCGTTGGGGCACAGTTGGTGTGTCGCCTAATATCATCGAGGCATCATGGCAAGCCCTCGTTGATTCTGTTGAATTTAAAATGTTTGAAGACGAAACAAAAAATAAATTGGAGCAAAAATGAAAACTTATATCGCTGTAGATCTTGGTGCTGGTAGTGGCAGAGTTATAGCTTCCTGCTTTGATGGTGAGAAGCTAACTATGGAGCAGCTAAATCGTTTTGATAACACACCTATTGAGCTTAATGGCCATCTTTTCTGGAATGTGCCTGCTTTGCTTGAGGGTATACGTGCAGGACTACGTGCTGCAGTTGCAAAGTATGGCGATACAATTGCATCTGTTGGTGTAGATACATGGGGTGTAGATTATGTTCTGTTAGATAAGCAAGGTCGCTTGCTTTCTCTTCCATATATCTATCGTGACAGCCGTAACACAACAGAGCAGATGGAAAAGGTTTATGATATAGTTGGTCGCCGTGAGCTATACAATGCCACAGGTACACAATTTATGACCTTTAATACAATCTTCCAGCTATTCACAGAAGCAGAGCAAGAGGATTCTTTCCTACCAAAGGCAGACAAGCTTTTGTTTATGCCAGATTTTATTAACTATGCACTTTGTGGTGAGATTGCTAATGAGGCAACAATTGCAAGTACCACTCAGCTAATCAATGTTAATACACGTGATTGGGATGAAGCTTTGATGGCAAAGTTGAATATTCCTGCACGCCTGTTTTCTAAACCAACTCAACCAGGTACAGTACTAGGAAATATCAAGGGAATCCCTGGACTTGAGAATGTTCCAGTTGTCACTGTTGGCTCTCACGATACTGCATCAGCTGTAGCATCTGTTCCTGCAAAGGCAGAGACAAGCTGGGGCTACCTTGCCACAGGAACATGGGCGCTTATGGGTGTAATTTCTGATAAGCCAATTCTTTCTGATTTGTCTTATGAATTTTCATATACACATGAAGGCGCTACTGATGGTCAATTCCGTTATTTGAAGAATTGCACAGGTATGTGGCTGGTTCAAGAGCTACGCCGTGCATGGAAGGCAAGAGGCGAAGAGGTAAGCTTTGATGAGCTAGAAGCAGAGGCAGCAAAGAGTGAGCCATTTAAGTATCTTATCGATGCGGATTATTCAGAATTTCAATCACCAGGCAATATGCCAGAAAAAATTCAAGCATATTGTAAGGCAACAGGTCAGCCAGTTCCTCAAACAAAGGGTGAGCTATATCGCACAGCACTTGAAGGCATCGTAATGCGCTACCGCAAGGTATGGAAGGAGCTTGAGCAGCTCACAGATGTAAAGCGTAATGTACTTCACATGATTGGTGGTGCAACACTTGATAAGACACATTGCCAAATGACAGCAGATGCTCTTGGAATTGATATTACTTGCGGTCCGGTAGAGGGTGCAAGTATGGGTAATGTTGTTGCTCAGATGGTTGGCTTAGGTGATCTACCAAGCTTTGATGCTGGCCGTGATTTAATTGGTGCATCAATCGAGAAGACAACATGGACACCAAATCAAGCAGGTGTTGATGCTTGGGCTGCTGCAGCTGAGCGTTGGGAAAAGCTTTGCCTAAATTTTAAATAATAAAACATAAGGGGAAAATATGAAACGTTATTTCTTTCCATCAACCGGTAATTTCTATAAAGCAAATCTACACTGCCACACAACATGTTCTGATGGCAGAATGACTCCTGAGCAGGTGAAGGAGCGCTACATGTCTCTTGGCTACTCAGTTATTGCTTATTCAGATCACAATGTGATGATAGATCACTCTGATTTGAATGAAGAGAATTTCCTTGCGCTTACAGCTTATGAGGTAGATTTTATTACTCGTGATGCAAATCCACGTTGGCAGGCAAATAAGCTTTTGCATTTAAATATGATTTCTCCTAAGCCAAATGAGGACAGAGTTGTTTCTCCTCAGGTAAATGACAAGGGCGAGCATCGTGATGTAAATAGCATTCTTCCTCCTATGCGATATATTTGCAATACAACATTTGTAAACAAGATTATTGCAGCAGGAGCAGATAATGGATATCTTGTAACTATCAATCATCCAACTTGGTCAAATCTTGATTATGATGATTACAAAGGCTTGAAGCGTCTCTGGGCTATGGAGATTAATAACGGAGGCTGCTATGCTGAGGGCAGAGCAGATGATCCAAATGTGTACAATCTAATGCTTCGTGCTATGGGAACAAAGCTTTTCGCTGTTGGCACAGATGATAATCACAATGATTTGCCTCAGGATCATCCAGAGCATCATTGTGGTCAGGCTTGGATTAATATTCGAGCAGAAAAGCTAGACTATGACACAATTTTTAATGCTCTTAAGAATGGTGATTTTTATTCTTCAGATGGACCAGAAATTTACGAGTGCTACTACGATGATGAGGAAGATGCTGTACATGTAAAGTGTTCTCCAGCTCAGCGTGTTTTTGTAAATTCAGCAAGTATTTCTGCACCAATGGCAACAGCAAAGAAAATTGGTGAAACAATTACTGAAGCAGTAATTCCATTAAATCATTTTGCTGTAGATTTTATCCGAGTTACAGTTGAGGATAATAACCGCAGAATGGCTCACACAAACGCAATTTGGCTATAACCTTTCAAAGAGATAAGAGGCATCTATGAAACACAGCTTAATTCCAACAGAAGGAAATTGGTATAGAGCAAACCTACACTGCCACACAACATGTTCCGATGGTAAGTTGACACCAGAGGAGGTTAAGGAGCGTTATAAGTCACAGGGATATTCTGTGATTGCATTTTCTGATCACAATAAGATTATCGATCACTCAGATTTGAATGATGAGAATTTTCTTGCGCTAACTGCATTTGAGGTTGATTTTTCTGGAAAGGATGGCGACCTCACATGGAATGCAAATAAGCAGGTTCACATAAATATGATTGCTCCTCGTGCAGATGAGGATAGAATTGTTGCAGCACGTTTACGCGATGATGGAACATTTGATGAGGTCAAGGCAATACTTCCTCCTCAAAAGTACGTTTGTAATTCTCGCTTCATAAACAAGATTGTTTCTGCAGCTGTAGATAATGGATATTTAACAACGCTTAACCATCCAGCTTGGTCAAATCTTGATTATGAGGACTATGCATATCTGGAAAAGCTATGGGGTGTAGAGGTTGACAATGGGGGCTGCCGAGTAATTGGTCGCCCAGACAATGCAGATGTTTTAACAAAGATGCTTCGTGCATATCAGCGTGATATCTATCCAATTTCAGCAGACGATAATCACAGTGCATTTCCACTTGATCACCCACGTTGCTCCAGCTGCAGAGCATGGGTAAATGTTCGTGCTGAAAAGCTAGATTACACATCAATTTTTGAGGCATTGAAGCGAGGCGATTTTTATTCTTCAGCTGGCCCAGAAATTTATGAGTGCTACTATGATGATGAGGAATGTGCTATCCATATCAAGTGCTCACCAGCAGCAGCGATATATGTAAATTCTGATGGTATTACAGGAAATCAAGCATATCCTGAGCATATGGGAGAAACAATTACTGAGGCTGTGCTTCCTGTAAGACAAGATATTGGCTTTGAGTTTATTCGTGTTACTGTAATAGATGAAAAGGGCAACCGAGCTCATACAAAGGCTTTTTGGTTGAAAAAATAAATAATTTATTTGCTAGGACAAAAATATGGCAATAGAATGGAATTTACGTGGCAGGTCAAATACTTGTGGCTGCTGTGAAAAAGCTTTTGATGATGGAGAAAAGCTTTTTTCAGCAGTTGCAATTACTGCTGCAGAAAGCATTGCTCCAATAATAGAAAAACTTGGAGGAAGTAAGGACGGCAAGGAATTGCCAGAGTATATTCGCTTAGATGTTTGCAAGGAGTGCAGAAAAACACTTCCTAAGGATGCAATAATCAGCTTGTGGCAGGGTGTGTACACCGCACCTGAGCCACCAGCTCCTGAGGCATTGCCTCGTGAGACAGCTGAGTCATTGCTACGTAAGCTTATTGAAGGCGAGGATAATCCAGATAATGTGCCAGTAATATTTGTTCTAGCAGTAATGTTAGAGCGCAAAAAGATATTGATAGAGCGTACCGTACGTCATTTGCCAGACGGTACACTTATGCGCATATATGAGCATAAGAAAAATGGTGAAGTAATTTTCATTACTGATCCAAATCTTTCTTTAGAGCAGATACCTATTGTGCAGCAACGCGTGGCAGAGCTACTAGCTCCGCCACCTCCTGCACCAGTAGAGCAGCCAGCCCCAGCATCAGAGGAAACCTCTGCTGAAGAGACACCAGCAGAAGCTCCTTCTACTGAAGAATAAATATTCTCTTCATATATATTATAATAAGGTTGAGCCTGTTATTTAACTGCGTTTTTAGGTTCAGTGCTAAATAACCTATTGATTTTGTTTTAAATTAGCCAATATAGCTGCCAAATTTGTGATTTGATAGCTGTCAAGTTGTATTGGGTATGTTTGTGTAGTTAAGATGTGTTTTGTGTAAATTGTTGAGATTTAGTATGTTATATTGAATTTTAAACAAATGTTTAATGAAATTTCAAATTTTTTCTTTATTTTTTTGAAACAGATTTGTTAGTATTTAGCCCAGTTCAGCACCTAAGTAGGCGTTGAGTTTATTTAATTTTTAACAAAAAACAAAAAAATAAGAAATGAATACAAAACTACTAAAATCAATTGTTACATCAACTGCCGCACTTGCTATGGGTGCAACAGCATTTGGTGCTGGTTATGCTCTTTTTGAATCTTCAGCTTCTGGTAATGCAGATGCTGCAGGTCTAACAACAAAGGGTGGAGATCCTTCTGCAATGTTCTTCAACCCAGCAGCTATCTCTGATCTAGAAGGTACACAGGTATCTATCGGTACATCATTCCTATTTACTCATTTCGGTATCGAAGGTAACAATGGTCAGCAGATAATGGAAAAAGAAGCAGATGATCGTCTATTCCTCTTGCCTCATATGTATGTAACACATAAGCTTACAGATGACATTCAGCTTGGTCTAGGTGTTTTTGAGAGATTTGGTCTAGGTCTAACAATGGACGATGATTTCTTTGGTCGTTATAACAACCTTGAGGTTGATATCATGACAGTAACTGTTGCGCCAACAATTAGTTACCAAATCTTAGATAATCTATCTATTGGTGCATCATTCAATGTTCAAGCTCTTGATGTTTCTAAGAAGCAATATTTAAGTCCACTTTATGGCGCAGGAGATAATGTAACACAGGAAGTGAAAGGTGATATTAGCCTAGGTATTGGTGGTAGCGTTGGTATCAAGTGGGATCCAGTTGATTGGTTACACCTTGGTGCTTCTTATGTTACTCGCGTAAAGCATGATATTGATGGCGATGTAAATATTGATGGTATACAGCCATTTACCTTTAAGACAAGAGGACATGCAGAAATTACAACACCAGATGAAATCACAGTTGCTGGTACAATTGATGTTACAGAGAAACTAACAGTTGGTGGTACAGTAACATATACTTCATGGAGTGTATTTGACGAGCTAGCAATCAAGTGTGATAATTATCCTCTTGCTCAAGGAATGCCTTATGAAGTAAAATCAGTTATGAATTGGAAGGATACAGTTCGTTTCTCAGTTGGTGGTAGCTACAAGTTCAATGATAATTGGGTATTTCGTGCTTCTTACACATATGATGACTCCCCACTTAATAAGTCAACATTTGATTATCTAGTTCCTGCTCATGACCGTCATATCTTTGCTTTTGGTCTAGGTTGGACACGTGATGTATGGACTATCGATTTCAGCTACTTCTTTGAGCTAGTTCCTTCAACAGATGTTCCTGGAGATCCAAATCCATTACATGGTGTTTTCCCTGGTAAATATCAGACAGGTAATGCAAACTGCTTTGGTATAACAGTTACACGTAGATTCTAATCTGTTGAGCATCGCTTAACATAAATCAAAAATGAGGTGCGGGCTTATTGCTTGCTCCTCATTTTTGTTTTTACTTATCTTTAATTTCATCCTAAGACTCGTAGAACCAGTTGCTTTTTAATATCCATTATGGTAAAATTTATCACGTTTTTTGCGACTAGTTTTGTCGCTCTTTATATGGATTTTATTATTGAGAATAATTTGAAATGAAATGCGAAATTTGCCACATAAATGATGCAGAACAATCTATCGTTAAATCTGAAAATGGTTTAACGAAAGAACTTTATGTTTGTAAGTCATGCGCAAGCCAACATAAGATTGGACATGTTGGTAAATATTCTCTTGCTGATGTTCTTTTTGATATGTCTTCAACAAAACAACCAGAAGAACAAGAGCCACCTAAAATTGAACAAAAATGTCCATCATGTGGTTCTACATTTGCAAAAATTCGTAAGGAGAATCGCGTCGGTTGTCCAGATTGCTACAACTTCTTTGAAGACTAGCTTGATAGAATGGTTTCTATTTATTCTACTTCCAATGCTGATTTAGTTAATAACGATGTTAATGAATTAAGACAAAAACTTGATGCAGCTATCGCAAGTGAACGCTTTGAAGATGCAGCTGTACTTCGTGATCTGATAAATTCAAAAGAAAAAGTCAGCCGTCTCAGCCCATTTGCAAATAAGGATATCAATTCTTCTATGCCACCAGGATTACTGGATGCAATTAAGGATCTTGGTCTTGATATCGGTTCTATCTCAAAGCCTAGTGATGATGATTTAGATTTTGGCTTTGAGGATGATCCTCAGGATGATGATTCTAACTAATGATAATTCTTGAAATTTATTTCTGACTCAGAGCATAACGATTTTTATATTTACACGCGATGAAAAAAACACAAAATAAAAAACAAAATTATTTCTCAAAGGAATATGAGAAGCTAATTAAAAATATGTACAATGACCCAGACTTCAATAATGTAGTTGAGGGTGATGTAATTCTTTGTGCAAATTGCGTCGTTAGAAGAAATATTGATGATAAACCTTTTATAAATTCTGAGAATCTTGAAATTGCAGAGAATTTCTATAATAAATTTACTCCTGCATTTTCTAAAGCATTTAATTCCAAATATCGTGCTTTGCCTTTTGATACAAAAGCATTTAATTCTACAAACCTGATGCTTACAGCAAGGTCTCCGTTTGTTGCAGCCTTATTAGGTGAACCAGCAATTGATTCGTATTATGCTTATTTGGCAGATGAACGTTCAGATGATTATTTTATGTGTAGCGATGTATATCGTAAAAAACCTTCTCGCTATACACTTCTATGTTACGATGACCATATAACACATATTGCCACATCTGACAATGTTGTTGATGCAATTAATACTGCTCTAAATGATTTAGATAAGTTTGCAAAAACAGAAGGTGTCAATTTTGCTGCTCATGATCATTTTGGATATTTGACAACACGTCCAGAGTATTGTGGTACAGGTATTACTGTTGCAACACTTCTTGCTCTCCCTGCTTTGGCAATTCGTGGTGGATTAAAAGCTGTCCTTAATGGAGTGCAACGCCTTGAGTATGATGTTACTCCTGTAATTGAACCATTAAATAAAATTGATGCTATATTTGCTGAGAAGCAGCGTTCTGCTTTATTTAATAATGCAGCACCAGGTGCACTTTATTACATTTCTGTAAATGTTCCTCAAGAGAATTATGAGGAGTTTATTAAGCAATATACAGAAACTGTTTGTGCTGTAGCAAAAGCAGAATTAGAAGAACGCAGAAAGCTTGCTTTGGCTAATTTTAATCTTAATAATCCAGATAAGATTCAATCACTTGTAGCTATCTATGCAAATAATGGAGAAAACTTCCCTTTGCATATTATTGAAGGATATATCTTGGGTTTAATAAAGCAAGGGTTGCTAGCACATTGTACATTATTTGATATTTTATCTGTATTAACAATTTTTAAATATTTACTTCAATGTGATGAAGCCTCAGGTGATAGTGTAGATAGTTTTTCCTCTTATGCTCTCTATATGAATCATGAAAATTGCTGCCGCTGGAATGATAAGGATTTTGATATAAATTTAATTTATCACCATGTAGGTAATCATTTTATTGTTGATCAAATTGGAAGCTGTGAAAATATTAAAGATTTAAATCTTCTTTCAGAGCGAGTAGAAGAAATGGTTTGCATTGCAGACGAACTGGAAAAAGCTTCAAAAAAATCTAAGCGTTCAACAAAAGCAAAGAAGCCAAAATAATTTTTTAACAAAACTAAGGGTATAAAAATGAGAATAAAGGTATGTAAGTTCGGTGGTAGCTCAGTAGCTAGCGCAGAACAAATTAAAAAGGTAATCAATATTATTACTAGCGATGTAGATCGTCGCATTGTAGTTGTTTCTGCTCCAGGTAAAAGATTTTCTGCAGATACAAAGGTAACAGATATGCTGATTGCATTGGCAAACTGCGTTCTAGAGGGTCGCTCTACAGATGATGCAGTTGCAGCAATTCTTGACCGTTTTGAATCAATTCGCTCTGAGTTAGATTTGTCTCAAGCTCTAATGGAGACAGTTAAGCAAGAGCTTCTAAAGCGCATTAGCTTGCCTACAACAAATCCAGGTGCATTCATGGATGGTGTTAAGGCATTGGGTGAGGAATTTTCTGCTCGCTTCTGTGCTGAGGCATTTACTAAGCAAGGTCATCCTGCTGTTTATGCTGATCCAAAAGAGGCAGGTATGCTTCTTTCAGATGAGTATGGCAATGCACAGCTATTGCCAGAATCAATGGCATTGCTTCATGAATACCTTTCTTCAGTTAAAGAGATTGTTGTATTCCCTGGCTTCTATGGTTACACACGCACAGGCTCAGTTGTAACATTCTCTCGTGGTGGCTCAGATATTACAGGTGCAATTCTTGCTGCAGCAATTCATGCTGATGTATATGAGAACTTTACTGATGTTGATTCTGTTTATCCTGTAGATCCTCGTATTGTTCCAGAAGTAAAAGAGGGTATTAAGGAAATGACCTTCCGCGAAATGCGTGAGCTTTCTTATGCAGGCTTTGGCGTATTCCATGATGAAGCAATTATGCCAGCTGTTCGTGCAGGTATTCCTATCAATATTCGTAACACAAATCGCCCAGAGGAACCAGGTACAATGGTTCTTCCTCGCCGTAAGACAGTTCCTGGTCGCGTAATCGGTTTGGCTTGTGCAACTGGCTTTGGTACTCTTTATACAAGTAAGTATATGATGAATCGCGAAATTGGTTTTGGCGTAAAGCTATTAACAATCCTTGCAGAAGAGGGTGTTTCTTTTGAAACAATTCCTGCTGGTGTTGATAATATGTCAGTGATTATTCGCGACTCTCAATTTACTGATGAGGTAAAGGCAAAGGTTTTTGCTCGTATACACACAGAGCTTAAGGTTGATGAGCTTGCTTACGAGGGTGGTCTTGCAATTATCATGGCAGTAGGCGAGGGTATGCGCGGTGCAGCTGGTGTTGCTGCTCGTATTATGCAGGCAATCGCAGATGCAGATGTAAGCATTGAAATGATTAACCAAGGTTCATCAGAAATCAGCATGATGTTTGGTATCCGTTCAATCAATCTAAAGACTGCTGTACGTGCATTGTATAAAGAATTATTCAAATAATTCTCTTTGATATTGCTTTACAATTTTTGTTTTTGTAAAGCAATATTCATAATAAATCTAAGTTCCGATTTTATTGACGGAATTAAATAAGCGCGCTGGGCATTTCTTATTCAATATTGAAATGCCAGCGCATTAAATATTAAAACACAAAATATTATATTTTTCTACTATGGCTGGCGAATACGCATTTTCTCTAATCAATGTAACTAAGCAACATGAACAAAAAACAATCCTTGAGGATGTTTGCCTTTCTTTTTTCCATGGTGCACATATCGGTGTAATCGGTGCAAATGGTTCTGGTAAATCCTCATTGCTACGCATCCTTGCTGGATTAGACAAGGAATTTATTGGAGAGTGCGTAATTGCAAAAAATACAAAGGTAGGATATCTTCCTCAGGAACCTGAGCTTGATCCATCTAAGACAGTGATGGAATGCGTACAAGAAGGTGTTGCTGAGCAGCAAGCAATGCTTGATCGCTATGATGAGCTATGCGGTATGCTTGGTGAAGAAATGTCAGATGAGGAAATGGATAAGCTCAATAATGAGCTTGGCCGTCTTCAGGATCATATTGATGCTAATGACCTTTGGGAGCTTGATCACACTGTGGAGATGGCAATGGAAGCACTTCGCTTGCCTGAACCAGATGCATCAGTTGCACCTCTTTCTGGTGGTGAGCGTCGCCGCGTGGCTTTGTGTCGTCTTCTAATCTCTAAGCCAGATGTTCTGCTTCTTGACGAGCCAACAAACCACCTTGATGCTGAGTCTGTTGCATGGTTGGAAAATTATCTTAAGGATTTTCAGGGAACATTGATTGTTGTTACCCATGACCGCTATTTCTTAAGCAATGTTACAGAATGGATTCTTGAGCTTGATAGTGGCCGCACATTCCCATACAAGGGTAACTATGAGGCATGGTTGGAGCAGAAGCAGGCAATGATGCAGCGCGAGGCAAAACAAGCTGAATCACGCCGCAAGCTAATTGAAAATGAGTTGGAGTGGGTTCGCACAAATCCATCAGGACGCCATGCAAAGAGCCAGGCTCGTGTTAAGCGCTATGAAGAGCTTGCAGCTCAACAGGTTAATACTCGCGAGGATGATTTACGAATTCGCATTCCTTCTGGTCCACGCTTGGGCGATGTGGTTGTTCGTGCAAAGGATGTTTCAATGGGCTTTGGCGATAAGCTGCTATTTGAGCACATGGATTTTGATTTGCCACGCGGTGGCATTGTCGGTGTTATTGGTGCAAATGGTGCTGGTAAGACAACAATGTTTAAACTTCTCACAGGAAAGCTAAAGCCAATTTCAGGTGAATTGCAAATCGGTGAAACTGTTCAGTTGTCTTATGTAGATCAGCTTCGTGATGAGCTTGATCCAAATCACACAATTTATGAGGAAATCACTGGTGGCTCAGAATATGTTTCACTTGCTGGTTCATCTATGATGAATGGCCGTGCATATTGCAGCCGCTTTAACTTCAAGGGCTCTGAGCAGCAGAAGAAGATTGGCTGGTTGTCTGGTGGTGAACGCAATCGCGTACATCTTGCAAAGCTACTTCGCTCTGGCGGTAATTTACTTTTGCTTGACGAACCTACAAACGATCTTGATGTTGCAACCCTACGCTCTCTTGAAGAAGGCTTGCAGGATTTTGGTGGCTGCGTAATGGTTGTTAGCCATGATCGTTATTTCTTGGATAGAATTGCAACTCATATTCTTGCTTTTGAAGGTGATTCAAAGGTTACATGGTTTGAAGGAAACTATCAGGAATATCATGAGCAGCGCCGCCGCTTACTAGGTGATGCAGCAGATCGCCCAACACGCGTACGCTTCCGTAAGCTAGGTAAATAATTTTCCCAACTATGAGGCTTTCTCTTGCTCCGCTTCGCGGATTAACGGTTGCGACCTATCGCACTTGCTATGCAGAATATTTTGGCAACAGCTACGATTATACTGTTGCTCCATTTATTCCATTAACCACTGCGGGTCGCATCCAACCAAAACTTCTCAAGGATATTTTCCCAGAAGTCTGTGGAACTATGCACACAGTTCCACAGGTAATTGGTAAAGAGCCGGATCGCCTCATAGAAATGGCTAATGCAATGAAGGAATATGGCTACAATGAGTTAAATCTCAATTGTGGTTGCCCATGGAAATTTGTTGCGAAGAAGGGAAGAGGCAGTGGCTTGCCAGAAAATCCTGAGCTCTTTGAAGCAATGCTTGCTGCAGGTGTACAAGTAATGCCTGGTGGATTTTCTATCAAAATACGATTAGGCAGAAAATCTATTGATACATTGGAATCCCTCATTCCAATAATAAACAAGTATCCTCTGCAAGAAATAATTATTCATCCTCGTACAGGTGAGCAAATGTACGAGGGAGATGTATTTCTTAATAAATTTGCAGAAATAGTTGATTCATTTGCAATGCCTGTAGTTTACAACGGCGATATAAAAACAGTTTCAGATGCGCTTTATCTTTTAAAGCGTTTTCCAAAGCTTGCCGGACTAATGCTTGGACGTGGTGCTTTTGAAGACCCATTCCTTCCTGGAGATATTGCTGCAGCATTAGTTGCTGGAGAGGAATATTCAGAACCGATAGGGGACACCCTGCCACATAAGCAGACCCTGCCACACACAAAAGAACGTAAACAGCAAGTCATTGACTTCGCAAATGCTTTATATCAACGTTATAGTGACGAATTATTCGGCCCAGCTCCAATTCTTGGACGCATGAAGGAATTTTGGGAGTACACTGCCACATATTTTGGTAATGGGGCAGATATCTTACGCAAGGTGCAGCGTTCAAAAACATTAGACGAATACGAGCACGCAGTCAAATTGTTCAACTAAATTCGTAACCAAAATCTTGTCTGTCCTATCAATAAGTTTTTCTTTTTTGCCTTTTTTCATCGAGTTAAATAAATTAGCTAAATTGTTAATATATGTAGATTGCAAATTGTTAATATATTGGGTTATTTGTCTTTACGATGTGAACCTTGTTTGATATATTGTTGAAAGTGTGTGAAATTAATTTAGTTTTTTGCATTCGTTTTTATTAGGATATAAATATGAAAAAAGTTAGTTTGGTCGTTGGATTGAGCGCACTTCTTTGCTCATCTATGGTTGCTAAAGCAGAAGCACAAGCTGGTCTTATTCAGTGTATAGGTTCATTCCAGAAAAATCCAGTGGGAGTTGCTGAGCGTTGGGCTTTGGAAACAGATATTCGTACATTGTCTCCAGAAGGTTTTGCCGATGACGCAAAGGATGTTGTACTTGGTACATTGTTTGGTAATATTTTAAGTTATGAAACTGTGTATGGCACAACCGGTAAAGCTTGGAACTTAAGAGAATATACATACGCATACTATGATGGCTATATGTACCTGACAGAGGGTAAAACTTATAGTGCATTTACTCATTTTGATGATGGTGCTTCTGTTGCAATCAATGGTCAATATCTTTATAATGGTAACCAAGGTTACAATAAAGAAAATTGGCCTTCTTTCAAGCCTTATGTAGCAACCTACACAGGTTGGCATAAATTTCAGGCAATGGTTTTCCAGGGCTATGGTGGCATAGGTAAGAGAAATAATATCAGTGTTGTTTCAGGTATGCAATGGACAGATGTAGATCCTGCAATTGCTACAAATGATTTAGACAATGCAGAATATTGGCGTACATTTGTTGACCCAGGTGATGGTTCTTTATTCGTTACAGAAATACCTACTCGCAATGTTCAGGTTGTTTCTTGGGAAAAGAATGTTTCTGCATATAATTTCTCTTTTAAATTGGCTAGTGGTAATGCTGCAATTGTTTATGCGTGCTATGGTGATGAGGATTATGGCACAGATTTGGATGCTTGGCCAAATAAGATTTCTCTAGAAGTTTCTAGTGAGGAGCAAGTATTTAATATGAGTGTTCCTTCAGATGCTAAGTTTGTTCGTTTTGCTGTAGATGTTGTTTTTGATGTTAGTTGGACTTCTGTATATGATTTGAGCCAAGCTGATGCATCTCAGATTGTTTCACAAAGCGCATCTGTTTTAGATGGTGATAAGGTAGAAGTAAGTGCTAATACATACTTCGCTGATGATGCTACATCAGCAGAGGTATTTGTAACCTATTGGATTGAAGGTTCTGATGAAAAGCTGACAAGTGCAGTTCAGACATTGACAAAGGGTGAAGTATTCTCTTGTCAATTAGAAGGTCTTGTTCCTGACTCAAATTACAATTACACAATAACAATTTCTGATGATATTGGTAATCAATCAACAACAACTGCAGACTCATTTAAGACACTTGGTGCAAGTATTCTTATTTCAACATCAGCAGCAAGAGTAGATGGTCGTCATTTTTATATAACAGCAACAGTTGGTAGCGTAGGTGCTGGTGATACATATTTGATTTTATATACATCTAGCACAAATTTGACATCTGATGCTTATGATAGCCGTTTGGTGTATGAGCCTGTATCTATCGTGAAGGCAGAGACAGAAAATACACAATATGCATTTGATGATGTTATGGCAAAAAATTGGGGTGACTACTATCACTATAAAGTTGTTTGCTCTAATGAGTGTGCAGGCGTTATTTGGAAATCGGAATCATTGCCTTTAAATGCAGATGAAAACTCAGGAAGAGTTGTTGATTCTAAATCTACTTACAAGTGGGTAAAAGATTTAACATACGGTTATTGGACTAATTCATTTAATTGGAGCAATACATATAAGGGTGATGCATTGGGATTCCCTCAGTATTCCTCTTATGCTGATTTTACAAGCTTTAAAGGAACAGCAGTAACATCTATTGTTACTCAAACAATAGGTGGAACTTACACTACTAATAATTGGCCAATAACTTTGAATTTGTCTAAGTCAAATTTAGATGTTACTTTTAAAGGTGATTATGGCACAGATGAGCTTGCTCCAATAGATAACGATATGTATAGAATGTTCATAAAGAATGAGGTAAATCTTTACGAAAATGGAAAGGTTACTATTGATAATGTTTGGTTCTATAAAGCAAATGGCAGCTTTAACTTTTATAAGAGTGCTACAGCTACAAATTGTATGCTGCATGTAACCAATGCTGGTGTCTTTGATCTTCCTAATGATGTTTTCCGCGCAAACAATACTAATAGTAAGTTGTTGTTTGACAGTAAATCTGTTGGTTACTTTAGTACACTAGAGCTTTCTTCATCAGGTACCGAGCTTACAATTGACGACTCAACGATTTATATTTGGAATTATCTATATATGAACCATTGGTCATTGGCAAAGCATACATATGATGACGGTGGTGTTCCTCGTGTAATCTTCAAAGGCAAGAATCCTCGTTTATATATGAGAGGTAGCCTACGCATTGCAGATGATGATAACAGTGATGATTCTAAGCTGGCTCGTCCTGAATTAGTATTTGAAATTCCTGTTGGTGGTTATGGTGAGGTTCCTCTTCAGAGATATGACAATTTTAACAACTCATTCCTGACATCAACAAGTAAGACAAATATCTTGATTAAGGTAGATCCGGAAAGCCCTGCATATACAAAACCATCAAAAGAGAATAAAAAATACGACCATCAGTTGATTTCATGGGCTTCTCCAAATAAGAACCCATTGACACTTGATTTTATTGAGTTCTCCGACTTACCAAATCCAGCAGTAAACTATTATTATTGCACATATGACGGCACGGATGCTCGAGAGGGTGACAATATTTCAGGTATCTGGGTTCACCTGGAGCCATCATTTGCAACAACAATTATTATAAAATAGTAATTGTCAAGAAATAATATTGAGGAGGCTGTTGCAAAACATTGAGTTTTGCAACAGCCCCTTTGCGTGCGGTAGCACGCTTCATAAGTGCGAAAAAGAGACGCAGAGGACGCAGCGGACGAGATTAGACGCGACAGCAAAAAACAATGGTCTATCGTCTAACGTCAAAGTCTTATCGTCTAATTGTGTGTTTTTCTATATTTGTCCAGTGTCATGAAAATTGCATAGATAATATGGTATGCGTCAAGGCTATTTAAATCAAGGAGAAATTCCTTAATGCCAATAAGCATCTAATATTTTTGCCGTTTTCGGCATTTTTGTTAGATAGATGCAGGTCTTAGGTATAGAGAGTTCCATTTAATTATTATAGGGCTTGTTGCTTGCGGAAGTGCTTCATACCATTGCCGTGCTAGAGCGGGAGCGTCATTTTGTTCATTCTAGCGGTTATCCGTCTAGTGCCTTTTCCCTATCCATTGATATTATAATTACTAACAGCCTTTTATTTACAGAGAATTGTGTTATGGGTTCATATTTAAATTATTTTGTAAAATAATGTCATAAGTTTGTAAAATAGTGCCAAATACGACTATAAATATTGACCTCCATTTTTAAAAATTATATAATAAATTATATAATATTTTGATAAAGGTAAGGTTCTTTCTTACTGTTTTTTAGGAGATATACATGAAATTACAAAAATTGTTTATGATAATGTTAGTTGCGATTATAGCAACATCACAATCTATATTTGCTGCTGCAACAGAAAAATTACCAACAGCAGTGCGAGTAGATACAACGTCTGCTTATGGTGCTGTTTCTAGTGCATCAGCTACACATAATTCATATCCAGC